>JBCCNE010000409.1:0-4767 GCA_039026015.1 Cyanobacteria bacterium P01_C01_bin.70
CACTGGAAAAGTTGCTCTACGACAACTCAGCAAGCGATTACGACGAAATGAAGACCCTCTCAGAAAAGCTGGCAACCCTAACCCAAACCATTGACACCGCAACGGAACGCTGGCTGGAGTTAGCCGAAAGAATTGATTAGGTTAAGCCTTGCTGGTGATGAATATGAAAGGCGATCACCATCACTCACCCATACGGATTCGATATAAGTTAGTGACTCGCGGCGAGCTGTTAGGCGAAACCGCCAGCAGTTCTTGGTTCGGCGATATACCGCCAAAGCTACCGACGACGGTAGCCAGCAACTCACCTTCCAGACTGTGTAGATGAGTTTCGATAAATAATGTCCTGGTATCAGGCTGCCGAGACGACGTAGACGTAACGACAATATTTGAGTCTGGCCAGAACGCTTTGAATGTGCCCATGTATGTGGCGATTTCAGCCCCTTCCAACGTATAAAGGCGACTCTTCTGCTCCTCTGGATTGTCTTGACCGTAAGAACTGACAATGATGCTTTTACCATCGGGGCTAAATTCCCAGAAGTTCCCCGGAATGGCCGCAATCTCAGTGCCATCGAGCCTGTAAATCCGGATTGTGTCATCCCTAAAGGAGCGAATGACGACTCGCTGATTATCGGGAGTCAAGGTAGGAAACCGACCGGTGTACGAGGCAATTTCTTCACCGTCCAGACTCACCAGACGAGAGCTATCCTCCGGGTAAGAAGAACTCAGAAAAATTGCTTGACCATCCGGTAACGCCCCTGAACCGTGTCCTGGATAGGTCGCTAGTTCGACGCCGTTGCGGTCAAACCAGCGCGTCTGCTCCCCCTGGGAAACCAGTACGCTCTGGTTATCTGGCATTGCCACCCAGCCTTCAATATCACCCGGGAAAGAGGCTATCTCAGTCCCGTTCAGGTCATGCAAGTAGTATCGGCCTGCGGTGTAGGAATGGGTGACAATATCACCCGGCCCCAGAATTAGGCCATAGTAAAGGCCCTCAAGCACAGCGATTTCTTCACCAGCAAAATTAACTAGCCGCGATCGCTGCTCGGCTTGAGTAACCAGCAGTTCTGCATCCGGTATAAAGTTTGGCCCTACGCCAAAAACAATCTCCATGTTCTCATCTGTTGTATCCGTTACGGAGCTTGGTTCCACTCCTGAAAAACGGGCAATTTCCGTGCCCTCAAGCGTCATCAAGCGCGTTGTATACTCCTCTAACGCTGAACCAAATGCCCGGGGTGACATCAGTGCCATTACTTGACCATTTTGAGCAAACCGGATGCTGGTATCGGCAAATGACAGCAGTTCGGTACCGTCGAGACTGAATATGCGAGTCAAATCGCTATCAAATTCTTCAGTCACTAATCCTTGATTACCTGGGACAAAGCTGACAAAACGACCGGGGAAACTGCTAACTAGCTCAATCTCAGCGGTGTTCGAAGACTCTTTGAGCTGTTTCTCTGGTAAAGATTTTGAAGTGAGAAAACGATCTGCCTGCTCTCCAAATGAGGCGTCAATACCGCCTTGCCAGACCGCAACTGATAGGCATAGCCCTGCCACAGGAAACCACCGAACTCTCACAAGCGCACCTCACTGACAATAAATGCTGCTGTTGAAAGGATGCCCTGGCTGAGCATTATATGAGTTGTTTGGGGGGAAATATCGGACAAGAAAACTAATGACTTCAGCTCACTTCGCTGATTCAGGTTTGCGGATGTTCTCGGCTAAAAGCTGCGATCGCATTTTGACCGCCAAATCCAAAGCTAAAACATAGGGCCGTCGATAATTTGCTGGAGATAGCCTCGCGCACTAATTTCAAGTCAAATGCGGCTTCCTTGAGCCCTACACAGGGGGGCAGCGTTTGATGGTGCAGCGCCAGCAGACAGACTGCCGCCCCGATCGCGCCAGATGCCCCGAGGGTATGCCCCGTCGCCCCTTTCGTTCCAGTCACCCAGACATCTGGCGGAAACACCGTTTGCATGAGTGTGGCTTCGTAGGCGTCGTTCAGGGCGGTGCCGGTGCCGTGGGTGTGAATGAAATCTACGTCGGCGGGCACGAGGCCACTGTGGCGCAGACAAGTGTGAATGGCGGCCAGTCCCCCCTGCTGGCTAGCCGAGTCAGGAGCGCTGATGTGATTGGCGTCGGCGGTCAGCCCCATTCCCAGAACGTGGCCGTAAATGCGAGCTGCACGGGCTTTTGCCGCAGCAGACGATTCCATCAGCAACATAGCAGCGCCCTCGCCCAGCGCCAGCCCCTCACGCTGTTGATCAAAGGGATAGCAGCCCGTCTTAGCCAGGGCCCGCATTTGTTCAAAGCCGGTCAGAGTCAGGGGCGTAATCGCGGCTTCGCCAGCCCCAACCAGCACGCGATCGCACTGCCTCGCGTGAATCAGCTGGGCTCCCTGGGCGATCGCCCACAGTCCTGTGGCACAAGCCGCCATTGGGGACAACACCGGGCCTTGACTGCCGAGTTGACGGGCCACCGCGATCGCACCCATGTGCGGCAGGCTATGGTTCCAGTCGTCGATGGAGCCCTGCATGAGAAACTGCTCCCAGCGAGCTTGGCGACCGCGGCTGCTGCCCACCACCACGCCGCAATCTGGCAAAGGACTGGACAATCCCGCATCTTGGATCGCCGCCGCCGCTGTCTTGAGCAGCAAATCGTCTAACTGGCAGGGATGTTTACCGATCATCGCCAAGGGACGCGGCGGTAACTCTGGGAAGGGCTGTCTTAGCGCGATCACGCGATCGCCTTCTAGCAAACGCTGCCAAGTTTGCTCAGTAGTATTTCCCAAAGCGGACACTAAGCCAATGCCGGTGACAACGACGGACATTGCAATTTTTTATTCTGGCTGTTGGAGATTTTCAATACCAGAAACAACGGTGGCCGACTCCACAACATCTCCCTGTTCAATGTCGTCAATCACATCCATGCCTTCGGTGACATAGCCAAAGACGGCATAACTACCGTCGAGAAACGGCAGGTCAGCCAGCGCGAAATAGAATTGGGCAGAGGCGGAATCGGGCAGCTGCGATCGCGCCATCGCCAAAGCTCCACGGGTATGGGGCAGCACTGGCGGCTCCGCAATCCCAGCTTCTTCAAAGGTTTGGCTATAAATCGGCTCATCAGCATCAGTCGGCTGAATTTCAAGCGGGATATACCGCGGCTCATCCGTAGCAGGATCGACAAAGCTGCCTGTTCCCAGCAGTTGCGCCGGTACTGACGGATCTGTGCTCTGCGGGTCGCCTCCCTGCACCACAAACGGTTCCGGCGTTTTCACCACGCGATGAAAGACCACCCCGTCATAAACCCCGCGCTGCACCAAATCGACAAAGTTTCCGGCGGTGACGGGAGCTGTCTCACCGTCCAATTCCACCACCACCGTACTACCGTTGATTTGCATCTCAACAGTAGCGGCACCGCTCAAAACCGGTAAGTCCGACGGCACGTCGGCAGCAACCGTTGCTTCCGTTGAGGTATCTTCAGGCGTTGCGGCGGCGTCTGAAGCTGTCTCGACCTCGGCTGTTTCATCAGCCGGTGCCGAAGAAACACTAGCGGTCTCGCCGCTGGCACAGGCCGCTAAGCTCCCTAAAATCATGACGAGGCAGAGCATCCAGCTCCATCTGCGTAAGTGCTGCATCATCGGTGAAATTCTCAATTCAGCATTCAGACCAAGGGCACTATTCTGCCACAGAGACTTGGAGATAAGACGCTGTAGGCGATCGCAATTCATATTTTCACTCAACGTCGCAGCTAAAAGACCACCGGATAGACATATTTGTGAAAATCACACTAATGAGTCGAGGCCGCCATTCTCCGACCCGGCAAACCGTGCCTAGCCATCCCAAAACCCTGCCAGTGCTACAGCTCAGAACCGCCTAGATTCTAGAAAGCTATAAGCCTTCTAATGGCACTTGTAGAAAGCGCGCCAGCTCGGCACCTTGATTCTCTATCTCCGAAAGCGGCAGCGGCTGTCCTACACGAGTGAGAGGAATATCAGGCCGACCTTTGACCCGTAGATAGAGAGCTCGTTTAGGGTTGATCCCTTCACGAATATCCACGCGAATGCCCTGCACCTTTTCCAGCGGGTGCTCAATTTCAATCTTGCGGTTTTTACCAAAGAAGCCAGTGCGGAGGATGCGCACCTTGCCCGTCTTCTTGTTGAATTCGTTAAAGCCGCCGCCCACATCCAGGGCAATGATGACCCACAGATAGCTAGCTAAAAGAATACCGGCAACGCCATAAAATCCCATCGCAATGCCCTGAGGGATAAAAATCAGATTGGTCGGATCGGCAAAGGGCAGCAGGTTTACATGCAGATAGCTAGAGAGACTTGCCAGAAAAAAACCGGTAGCGCCTAGTGAGACCACGGAGGCCCACCAATAATTACTGAGACGTCGGGCACCCAGCACAGAATACTTCAAAATATGCTTGGCTGAGGTTTGAATGGATGCAGTCATTATCTGAGAGTTTAAGTATCAGATTGTAAAAAAGTGAATCTCTCCCTATCATAATTACAAACATGCATTTCCTAGCTTGGCCATTCGTGTGGCGGTTAGGAGGCATCAATAGGGATACGTTCTCGTAATTTTAGAGTATAGGTTTCTGTTGATGCGATCGCAGTTTTGCAATAAACCTGCAAAGTCTGGCATGTGAGGCATGTTGGATTAGAGCTTATAGATAAGAGGGTTTGAAATGACCATAGCAATGGGACGAGCGCAAGCCCAGCGAGGATGGTTCGACGTCCTCGATGACTGGCTAAAGCGCGACCGA
>JBCCNE010000410.1:0-4758 GCA_039026015.1 Cyanobacteria bacterium P01_C01_bin.70
GGTGGCGTTTACTCTGATGGCTTCCTGTTGCTCTAAAGAACGCCTGAAAAAGTAGACCAATACGGAGATAACAGCTTGTCTACGGTCTGAAAATCTCACGCTCCAAGCCCCGTATGAAAAGATCCGAAGTCCTCAAATACGCTCAGCAGGGCAATCCCCAAGCGATCGCGCTGCTGCTGAATCATGCCCTCAAGCCACAGGGCATTCAGACAACAGTCAGCCTGCAAGCTGGCACCCTTCATATCCTGCTCGAAGGCCACGAGCCGCCCGCCCAAGCGACCTACGCTGCCGTGGTTGAGCAAGGACTGCAAAAGCTACAGATTGCCGCAATTGCTAAGGCGCACCTTTATAGTCGGGCTGTCGGAACCCAAGTTTTTGCCTGGAAGAGGGTGGTGCCATTGCAGGCCAACCCATTTTCAACCGCTGTTGACCAAAACGCCGTTGACCAAACCGCAACTCAGGCTCCTACGCCTCTGCAACGGCCCTCGCCAAGGGCAGAAGCGCAGCCTGGCGAACTGCAGCCTGGCTGGGGCTTTTGGTGCGGCTGGTTGGTAATGAGTTTGGTGGGTAGCGCGATCGCCTTTATTGCGATGTATTACTTTGCTAGCCGTCTAGACCGCGGCTTCGCCATCACCAAGGTCCTTCTCGCACTGCTCACATTCCTATCGGCTGGCAGCATCGGACTTTTTGTGGGCCTGGGTCAGTGGGCCATATTCCGGCGCGAGGCTCGCTGGAGCCATGCTTGGATCACCCGCACAGCCACTGGCACCTTTATTTCCACCGTGATTGGCACTTTCTTTGGCTGGTATTACCAAGCAGTTCCTACTTTGCCCAATGGCATCATGTTCTGGCTGCTCATGGTGTTGCCGATTGTGGCCTTTCAGTGGATTTTGCTGCGGCAAAAGCTGATCAATGCTCTATTGTGGCTAGTGGTTCCCAGCGTGCTTTGTCCCCTGCTCGGCCTAGCAATCAATTTCACGCTGCCAGCCCCCTTCAATATGTTAGACACGGTCATCATCATCCATTGGATGTTTTACGGCCTCGGGGGAGAATTGATGATTTGGCTTCTGCATCAAAACGGGCTGATTGATCCCGAGCTGCAGCCTAAGAACACAGAGACCTATCGCCTGGTATCGCGGCGGCGATATCAGTTTAACCACTGGTTTGTTTTAGAGTGGATCGGCCTGACCCTAATGGGCTGGTTTGTGGGGCGCTGGCTAGTCACGACCATACCGCTCGAACCAGGACTCTCTGCTTTGGGTATATGGCTATTGCAGCAGCTGCAGGGACTACCGTCTGCTTTACTCATGTTCACCTATAGCATCACGGTTGATTTACCCAATATTGTGTCTCTGATAGCCTGGCTAGTCATTGTTAATGCGCTGCAATTTGTGGTGCTGCGACAGCGATTAGACAGGGCGGTGGGCTGGCTTGTGCGATCGCTGCTCGGTGCCAGCGTGGGCGGCATAGCCATTCTGACCTTTCGGGCAACTGCTCTGCTGATCAACAATCGCGCCAGCATTGGCAACGTCATCGTAGAGCCTTGGGAACTTCCTTGGCTGGTTGACGAGTCGCTTTCGGGACTCATTATGGCGGGTATTTGGGGCACAGCGGTACTGGCACAGTTGCCCTTTTGGCAGCGGCGGCAATTTCCCGTGATTGGGTGGCTAGTAGCAAATGTTGGCGTGCTTGTTTTCGTAATCTTGTTTTCCGGGCTGCGAGAGGATCTGCATCTCCTGACCATAGCCCCCTTCATCGCTCTGATGCTGCCCCCCTTGGCAATCTCTTGGATGGCAGCCTATTCCTACATGCCCGCTACTGGCAAAGCTTGAATAAAATCACTTCAGCAGTTGCCGCGCGGCACAAACACACGTCACATTGATCAATTTACCAATGCTTTAGTACGGACAGCTTGCCCGCGATCGAGACGCTTACATGTCTAGAAACAGGCAGCTTTTTGGGTGTTACAGGCAGTGGAATTAACGAATGCGGAAATACTGCAGATTTGAATTCGGACAGAGTTTAGCCGCAATCCAGACTAATCTTCGCTGCTGCCACCCACACTAATCGGCGTGCCGACAATCTCAGCGCGGGTAATGTCCAAATTTTCTAGAGTCGCTCCTGCGACGTCGACGAAATAGAGCTTGGCGTCAGTCAAATCGGCGTTGGTTAAATTAGCATTGCGAAAACTAGCATTTGTCAGCATCGCACTTGCGAGCACTGCACCTTCCAAGTCCGCCCCCTCCAGGTCCGCGCCTTCTAGATTAGCCTCAGTCAGGTTAGCGTTGGTCAAATCGGCTTGCCGCAGGTCGGCCCCAATTAAATGCGCCTGAGTCAGGTCAGCACCAGACAAATCACAGGCGTAGCAAGCGTTGGTCGTCAAAAGTTGTTCGACTTGTGCAGAATTATCCGCACTGGCAGAAACAGCCATCACTGCGGGAATGGCAACTGAGAGCACGGTGACAGTCATCGGCTTCATAATTCCCTCCGATATAGTTTGCAGAGGCAAAGAAGCAGCCATGTTGCTCAAGCGAGCATTCAAAAATTCAGCTAAGGAAATCTACGACTCCATCCAATCAAACAGTCGTAAAATTGTATACAAAATAGTCTGTCAACCCAATCTCTCAGCCGTTTTTTCACCAACCTAAAGTTGGTATATTCAGTCACAAACAGTATCGCAAACCTTAACTTCACTTTAAAAAACAAGCTTTTTTCTCTTAAAAAAGACTTCTTTACCATATTTATATAATGACACATACTTTACGGACAGCAAGGTTAGAAGGCTGTGCTGTCAGAAATCTTAGGGTATAGGCCTGCCGTCTCAAGACTAAATATTCTTGTTGGAGTCTTCACGAAGGGACGAAATTTTTCTGGATTAATTGGTCAATATAAGATAATGGAACTTGTCAGAGAAAATTGTTGGTCAGAGAGGTCTATCTTGCGATAGATACTGCCATAAATCATTTATTTCACCTTCAGAACGATTGCAGTGCTGAATGATTATTGATTTATGGCCAAACTTTGCCACTGACTGGATACGTTAAACGCGAAGAAAGCACTCCACATTTGCAGATTTATCAGTGCTTTAGTACGGACATCCTGCTTACGAGCAAGACGTTCGCCTAAATCAATACAAAACTTGAGACGTACTGAACCGCAAAAAGTCGTGTTTTTCTGATTACTCGCACTGCTGAAAACTAGGTCTGACGACTGTAGGAATATGCTTTGCAAATCCTGTACCCGAAAATCCAACTGTCTACCCGCTTTGCTAGCGGCTAACGACACTCGTCTCTACGAGCTGTTAGAGCGGCTGAAGGGCTGCGATCGCTATCAAAAACAAAAGTTTGCGATCGCCAAGCCCATGGTTGCCAAACGCTATTTAGAGCAAATGTTCACGCGACATCCGGCCTAGCATCCACTGCTCTGGCAGAGCGTCGTGCAACTCCAGATTTGATAAGAGAACAGCGGAGACAGTCAGCAGGTTAGCGCCGAATCTCACCAATTAAGAGGCCAGGGCTGACCCGATGTCGACTTCTCTATAGGGCCATGGCCCATGGCCGCCGAGCCGGCAATGCTGGGCTGAGTCGGAGACGCGTGAAGCTGGTGATGTCGGGCTGAGTCTATGGCAAGCTAGCTGTTGACGTATTGCAGAGGAGCTTTGCCGCAGTGGTGTCTACTCTCCCCGCTTGGACTTTGCGCAATCGCACCTTTCGTTGGGGCGATCGCACTCATATCATGGGCGTGCTCAATGTGACTCCCGATAGTTTTAGCGATGGCGGTCAGTTTGACACGGTGCCAGCAGCGATTGCCCAGGCACAAGCTTTGATTGAGGCCGGAGTGGATATTTTAGACATTGGCGGGCAGTCAACTCGCCCTGGAGCTGCACAAATCACGGATCGCGAAGAAAGGCAGCGAATTTTGCCGGTGATTGAGGCCATTCGAGCCAGCGACAGGCCAGCGCTGTCAACCGCCGTTATCTCGGTTGACACCACCCGAGCAGTCGTTGCGCGGGCAGCAGTACAGGCCGGCGCTGACCTTGTAAACGACATCTCTGGGGGCACCTTTGATGAAGCCATGTTTGCCACCGTGGCGGATTTAAGCGTGCCGATAATTTTGATGCACATTCGTGGCACCCCCAAAACCATGCAAAAAAACACCGAATATACCGATTTAATGGGTGAAATCTACGGTTTTTTAGAAGGTCAAATTACGGCTGCTCAAGCGGCAGGGATTGATCAGCGTCAAATTGCGATTGATCCCGGCATTGGTTTTGCCAAAAGTTATCCGCAAAATCTGGATATTCTGCGTCAGATTCCAATGCTGCAAAAACTTGGCTGTCCAATTTTGATCGGTCCCTCGCGCAAAAGCTTTATCGGCTGGCTGCTGAATGAACCCGAGCCGCAAAAGCGAGTCTGGGGAACGGCAGCAGCATGTTGTGCGGCGATCGCTGGCGGCGCAGACATGCTCCGCGTCCATGATGGCAAAGCGATGATAGACGTCACAAAGGTTGCTGACGCCATTTGGCGGCAGCGACTGCCAGAGGGACTAGAGGCTTAACTGAGAAATCAGAATGTCGATCCCCAAAGCGTTTGGTGCTTGTATTGATTAAGCGCTCTAGCGATATCGGACATCCCGGAAAACCAGCCGAGAATTAAAGCCTTCACGCTGCAGCTCCAAAACCCGAATGCGCGCATCTTCTTCATTTGTGAAAGAACCCGCATTGATAAACTGCCCTTGCCGAGCTGAGTTATCTAAGAA
>JBCCNE010000411.1:0-4753 GCA_039026015.1 Cyanobacteria bacterium P01_C01_bin.70
AGACGTCACACTACCGGGCGGCAACATGTATCCGACTCGCCGTTATGCGGCTTGTCTGCGCGACCTAGACTACTTTTTACGCTATGCCACTTACGCGATGCTCGCTGCCGATACGTCCCTCCTGGATGAGCGGGTGCTCAACGGACTAAAAGACACCTACCTGTCTTTAGGCGTTCCTCTACCGACTACAGTCGATGCTATTCAAGCGATGGAGGCAGTGATTACGGAAATGGTTGGTCAGGAAGCTGGCGCTGAAATGGGGATTTATCTGAATCACATTGCGGCTGCTTTAAATTAGCTAGGACTTATGCAAAAGCCCCCTATATTCCCAAAATCTGGGGGATGTTGAATCCGATTTCCCTACAGTTGGGAATCCAGGGGGCAAAGTCGGATTCGACTGGGCAAGTCCTGTTAGCGTGAGTTGGATAGCCACTGTTCGAGCAGGGTTGTGCCTGGTGCGACCCTGCTCGAACAACGTTTGCGTGGGCAAATGGGCCGCAGGGAGGCGCTCCCCACAACACAGGTAGTCCTTAGATTGGGAAGAATAGAGCACCCGATTTCTAGCGCACAGGTGATGCGGCGCTGGCCAAGTGGTCGTCACTCTAGAGCTAAATTGATACGCTTCTGGTTTTATATTCTCGGCCTTAGCCCTTGCCGTGACTGCAGGTCCTTGAACATCGTCAAAAACGGCAAAATTCATACCAACAAGCAACCTCACAAGTGCAAAGACCAGGTGCGACAGGCTGTGGCCACCCCATAAAACAAAATCATTGGATTGGGCCAGGGATTAATCGCGACACCCGTGAGATTTTGGGAAGCCATGTTGGCGATCTCTGACGCACAGGCGTGCCAGCATTCTGGCAATCTACTCCGTCTGTCATCACTGCATTGTTTACACAGCCATTTTTGAACAGCGTGTGAAACCGTTTTGCCGACCAAACGGCATCGGGCAGTAGAGAAAGACGGCAGTCAGACCCATCACATTGAGAGCTTCAACAGCACTTGGCGACAGCGCGCATCGAGGTTGTGAAACAAGACCTTATGCTTTTTCAAAAAGATCGAGAATCACATTGGAGCCATTTGGTATCTTAATTCACCATTACAACGCGTCTTTACAAGTTGAGGAATAGCATCATCGGTTTATTTAGAGGAAATAAGCTAAATTTGACGGCAAAAATTGGCAATCTTTTCTTAATATAGATTTCTGAGCTTATTAAGCTTTTACCGTTTGGATTATCACTGGATACATTTATCAAAAATCCACATAAATTGCTTAGTCAAATATTTTCTGGACGGTAGTTTACGAACGCTGTCAGAGTTAGCAATATCAAGGCCATTGCAGCTTACAGCGCCAAAGCTAGTGAAGCCCAAAATTTCCTGAATTCCCTGCCCTTAAATAGGCTGAACCTCGACAGCCAGAAAAACTCGGCACCTCAACGTGAGAGAAAATTACTCGATTTCTTACTCATATCAATTTCAAGGATTCATGATATTTCTTTTGCAAATTGGTTTTTAGGAGTGGTTTATAAACTCCACAAATGTCAGTGGCATCGAGGTTTTTGGTTTTCTTATTTTAATCTGATAAAGAATCACTTAAGTGCTTGTTCAGGAATAATTTCAGGACTCCTTAAGATTTCCTTTGTAAATTAGCTCCTAGTCTGCAAGAATAAATCCCTATGGATTTTTACTCGGTGATAAGCAATGGGTCGAGCAGAACGAGTCGTTTTGGCGTATTCCGGTGGCGTTGATACCACCGTCTGTATTCCGTATTTAAAGAGTGAATTTGGGGTCAAAGAGGTGATCACGCTGGCCGCTGATTTAGGCCAGGGAGAAGACTTAGAGCCCATTCGCCAAAAGGCTCTCAAGGCTGGTGCAACAGAATCGCTGGTCGTTGATGCGAGAGAGGCTCTGGTCAAGCACTATGCCATTCCCGCGATTAAGGCCAATGCGCTGTATGAAAATCGCTATCCGCTAGCGACGGCGCTGGCGCGGCCGCTGATTGCTAAGTTACTGGTTGAGGCGGCGGAGCAGTGTAGTGCTGATGCCGTGGCTCACGGCTGCACGGGCAAGGGCAATGATCAGGTTCGTTTTGACGTTTCTATCGGGGCACTGAATCCGGACTTAAAGGTGCTGGCTCCGGCCCGCGAGTGGGGCATGAGCCGGGAAGAGGCGATCGCCTATGGTGAAAAGTTTGGCCTCACTTTTCCGGTGAAAAAGTCTTCGCCTTACAGCATTGATTACAACCTGCTAGGCCGCAGCATCGAGGCTGGCCCACTCGAAGATCCCTGGTCGGAACCGCTATCTGAGGTGTACGCCATGACCAAGGCGATCGCTGACACCCCCGACACTCCCGAGTACGTCGAAATTGGGTTTAACACTGGAGAGCCGATCAGCCTCAACGGACAAGAAATGTCCACAACTCAGTTAGTGGCTGAGCTGAACGCGATCGCTGGCAACCACGGTTTTGGCCGCATCGACATGATCGAAAATCGCCTAGTCGGCATCAAATCGCGGGAAATTTACGAATCTCCGGCCCTACTGCTCTTGATTGCGGCTCACCGCGACCTCGAAAGCTTGACCCTCACTGCTGACGTCACTCAATATAAGCGAGGGCTGGAAGAAACCTACAGCCAACTGATTTACAACGGCCTTTGGTATAGCCCGCTCAAAGCCTCACTGGATGCGTTCTTAAACCACACCCAAGAGTTTGTGACCGGAGAGGTGCGCCTCAAGCTCTTTAAAGGCAATGCGCAAGTGGTCGGTCGGCAATCTGAGAATGCCCTTTACAGTGAAGAAATGGCCACCTACGGCGCTGGTGACACCTTTGATCATCGGGCCGCTGAAGGCTTCATCTATGTTTGGGGCCTACCTACTCGCATTTGGTCGCAGCGCTTAGGTGACGAATAGCAAAGCCGGGTTGTTGCGGGAAAGGCGGCAGCGCTAATCGCTTGACAGCCGCTCATCGCGTAAATTCCATGGGACCTCCTTTGCCTGATGCGGTGCTGCTACTGGTCTGAGAAAAGGGATTTTCAGACAGCTTTGGTATCTCATTAGCTGCCTAAACGAGAACATTCTGCACGTGTCAATTTATCAGTGCAGGCCGATTGCCCAAATAAACGCGGCACGGCAATTAAACATTGGCCAGCTACGGTAGCGGGTCGCTCACAGTCGGCGCTAGCCCATTGCGATCGCTGATTGTCTTCACATCATCGACCGTACAGAGACGTTCTAAAACCTGTTCGGCAGCCATCAATCGCTTCAGCACGACTTGACCAATGGCGCGACTAGACTCGGCGACCGGACGTACTTCCACCATTAGCACCGCGTCCTCAACCTGATAGAGCCAGAGCGATTCTCCATTTTCAACAATGCTTAGCGGCATCTTTTGAATCTGGGGTTTGCGCTGCCAAGCAAACTCATCCCACAGGCCGCCAAATTCCCAAATTCGCCCAGTCGTCCAGCCCTCAGAGAGGAAAAAGTACTTCACGAACACACTCCGCGATGCAGCATTTAGAGTATTCCATCAAACTTGTGATGCGGGCATTTGTGCCTCGTTGAGGCATTCTTTTAACCTTTCAACCCATTTATAAAGGTTTCCGCCAAGATACTCTACCGAAATTATCTAATGATTCTCGAATCTGCGATCGCAGATTTTCCAAAACGATGTCTTGCTATCAGCTTGATCACTTTGTATTAACCGTGAGTGACCTCGCCGCAACGCGGCAATTTTATGGTGAGGTGCTGCAAGTGCCGATCATTACTTTTGAGGGCGATCGCCAAGCCCTGCAAATAGGCCATCAAAAAATCAACTTGCACGTTGCGGCAGCTCCTATTGCCCCTTGCGCCCGTTATCCGACTCCGGGTTCCGCTGACTTTTGCCTAATCACCCAAACGCCCCTGGCCGCTATGATTACTCGCTTGCAAACCCGAGGCATTGAAATTGAGCAAGGCCCCGTGGAACGCACGGGAGCCCAGGGGCCACTCTGGTCGATTTACCTGCGCGATCCGGACGGCAACCTGGTCGAAATCGCCAATCAACAGCAGCCCTCAACAGCGATTGATTAAAGAGAGGACGCCGGCTCTGCCCCCATCCGCGATGCCAAGTTCTGACCGCCTTGAGTGAGTTGGCGACACATCTTGCCAACCCTTACTCAGCAATGTCCGCCAGGCCCGCTAGGCATCGACCCCTTCTTAGCACCTTGCCCCAGCCACCCTCACCCCATCCACGCATTAAGGTTGCCTTTACACGTTTTCCGCGCCGACTGCGTATAGTTAGGAAAATGGTAATTCAGCTGTAGAGATCAAAATGCGGTCAATTATTCGGGTAGCGCTGCTGGCGAGTAGCTTACTGACGCTGACAAGCTGTTTTAATCGGCTCAACACGACCGCAGTTGAGCAGGAAATCGAGTCGGAAATTGAGAGCCAGAGTCGGCGACTATCTCTCGCGGAAGTGCGTTGTCCCCGCGACGTATATCGACAGTCGGGAGCCTATTTCCGCTGTGTGGGCTATCTGCGTCCCGAAGGTGAATTCACCATCAATGTGGTGCAGCAGGATTCCCAGGGCGGCATCGCATGGGATGTGCCGAGTTCAGAAGTAATTTTGAACATGGCTAAGGTCGAGGACACGCTGCAGCAAGACTTTGTTAAGGCCTTTTCTAAACGCGCGCCGCTGAACTGTGGCGACCTGTATCGGCTGAACCAACCAGGTGACCAGTTTGAATGCGAAGTGGTGGGCGGCGTTACCGTTGAGCAA
>JBCCNE010000412.1:0-4733 GCA_039026015.1 Cyanobacteria bacterium P01_C01_bin.70
AACTCCATAGGGATTACCGTCGTGGTTACAACCCACAACGAGCAGTTAGTCAGAGTGTCTAATCATCCTGTTGTGCAGCTCAAAGATTGTCACCTGCGGCACGTGCGGAGATAGGCGATCGCGGCATCGCCGCCTTTTATTCGCATGCCGCCTGCAGAATACTCTGAATGCCAAACTCCGACCTCTATCTGCTGAATGTCAGCGTTTCTCATACCCTTGTTACAGATGCGACTAAGCGGTCTGTACTAAGAGAACGCCAATAGCATTTCCTTGCCTAGTGAGATACGCTATTTTGACTGATAACAAAGGCTTTAGGATATTTTAGGATTTCATTCGCTTCAAAAACGCTGTAAACTCGGTGCCGTGTGACGCTAGTCAGGCGTTATTGTTGAGGGTGAATATTTGCGCGCCGTTAACAGCAATGTCACGGCGCGACAGCACTGGAAGGTGAGCATATGGTCAGAGTGGTGTCAGTACACTCCTTTCGGGGAGGCACCGGCAAATCAAACACAACCGCAAACCTCGCAGCCACTGTTGCCCGCACTGGCAAACGGGTAGGGATTGTTGATACTGATATCCAATCTCCGGGGATTCATGTGCTGTTTGGGTTTGACGAAAGCCATATGAGCTTGGCTTTGAATGATTATCTGTGGGGCCGATGCTCGGTCGAAGAGGCTGCCTACGACGTGAGCCATAAACTGGAAGGGCAGGGGGCTCCCGGCAGCGCTATTTATCTGATTCCCTCCAGCCTAAAAGCGGGCGAAATTGCGCGAGTGCTGCGCGAAGGCTACGATGTGGGCTTGTTAAATGACGGCTTTCAGGGGTTAATTCAGCAGCTCAATCTGGATTTTCTGTTTATTGACACCCACCCGGGCCTGAACGAAGAAACCCTCTTGTCCATTACGATTTCGGACGTGCTACTGCTGATCATGCGTCCGGATCGCCAAGATTTTCAGGGCACTGCCGTCACCGTTGACATTGCTCGCCGCTTAGAGGTGCCCAAAATGCTGCTGTTGGTCAACAAGGCGCTTTCATCTTTTGATTTTGTTGCTTTAAAGGCTGAAGTGGAAGAAACCTATGGTGCCCCTGTAGCATCGATTTTGCCGCTTACCGAGGAAATGATTCAATTGGGCAGTAGCGATATCTTTAGCCTGCGCTTTCCGGATCATCCCCTGACTCAGACTTATACTGACATTGCCAATATGCTGCTGGCTTGAAGGGGATGATCGCGCACGAGTCTCTAGAAGGGTTTAACATCTGGTTTAAGTCGGGTGAGCTAAGCTGACTAATGACAAGCGCTACAGCAGAGTGCAGAATTCAGAGCGCAGAAGCTGACTGAATGAGCATTTCAGAAATTTGAGCTGTCTTAACCTGGTTGCAGGTTGCTATGCAAGTGAATTAAAGGAACTGTTGTGCTGATTCGGACATCTTTACTTTCTGCGTTGACAGTCATTGGAGTGTGGACAGCGGCAGCACCCGCCAACGCCCAGGCTTTGCTCCCATATGTGCTCCCTCTCGATACTGAGCGTCTAGAAGAGCAAGGGCTTGCGCTGGCCCAAGAGGCCGCGCAATTAGCTCAGCTGCAGCAGTTTGAGCTGGCGCTGGCGCAGGCGCAGTTAGCTTCTCAACTGGTGCCGGACAGTGCTGCTGTTTGGGGATTATTGGGCAGCTTATATCTGCAATTCGAAGAGTTTGACGCTTCGATTGAGGCGCTGAACCGAGCCAAAGCACTGGAGGATGACAATAGTGCTGTGTTATTTGCGCTAGGTACGGCTCACTTCCGCCAGGGCAATTACGAAAAAGCATCTGATTTTCTGGAATCGGCCTTGACGCTGGAGCCAGATAATCCAGGAGCGCTGTTCGATTTGGGTAACACCTACTTCAAGCTGAATGAGTTTGATGCGGCGATCGCGCAATACCAAAAGTCCGTTGACCTTGACCCCGAGTTTTGGCCCTCGGTAAACAATATTGGCCTAGTGGAGTATGAGCAGGGCAATGTTGATGCGGCGATCGCGCGCTGGGAAGAATCCTTGTCCATTGCTCCAGAAGAGCCTGAACCTGAACTCGCAATCGCCGTTGCCAAATTTTCTCAGGGAGAAGAGTCTGCCGCCCTCGACTCCGGCATTGCGGCCCTGGAAAAAGATAGTCGCTACGCCGATATTCAGTTTTTGATCGACAACCTTTGGGGACCAGAGCTGATAGCCGATACTGAAGTGTTTTTTGAGCATCCTGACGTACAGGCCATCTTGGTGCAGCTTTAGGCCGTGACACGATCAAGTCAACAGAATCTACCGGATCTGTGCGCGGTGATTCGCGATCGCATTGAGCGCTCACCTCAGCGGCAAATTACCTTTGCTGATTTTATGGCGCTAGCGCTCTATGAACCCGTCTACGGCTACTACACCCGCGATGCTTCCCAATTGGGCATGGGAGGCGATTTTGCCACGTCAGCTCATATGGGGCCCGATTTTGCCGAACTGTTGGCCGAGCAGCTTGTCGAAATATGGCAGCATCTGAGACAGCCTACCCCGTTTCAAATCGTGGAAATGGGAGCGGGCCAAGGGCTGCTTGCCGATGGCATTCTGGCCTACATGCAGCGGCGGTATCCCGACTGCTTTATGGCCTTACAGTACACCCTAATCGAAACCTCCAGCGCCCTGCGAACAGCTCAGCAGGCTCAACTTGCCCGCTGGCTAGATCAGTCCACGCCGATTTCGTGGTGCACTTTAGACGAGCTGTCCCCTGACGCTATTACCGGTTGCCTGTTCTCCAATGAACTGGTGGATGCGCTGCCCGTGCATCGGGTTGTTCTGACTGAGTCAGGTTTGCAGGAGCAGTACGTCACCTGCAGCGAGACGGATGAGAGCTCATTGGAGCTGACTCTGGGGCCGCTGTCAACGCCTCAGATTGAGGGCTATTTTGAGCAGGAGCAGATAACGCTGCCCCATCCCCCTTATCCCACCAACTACACCACCGAGGTCAATCTGGCGGCCCTAGACTGGCTAAAACAAGTGGCTCAAAAGCTGCATCGAGGCTACGTAATCACCATTGACTACGGCTACCCTGCGGCTCGCTACTACAGTCCACAACGATCGCAGGGCACCTTGCAGTGTTATTACCAACACGCCCACCACAACGACCCGCTGATTAATATTGGCCAGCAAGATATCACTGCCCACGTTGATTTCACTGCGCTAGAACGACAGGGCGATCGCTGCGGTTTAGAAACCCTCGGCAATGTGCCCCAAGAACTATTTTTGATGGCGTTGGGGTTAGGCGATCGCCTGCAGCAGCTCGCGCAACTCACAGGCACCGACCGCCAAACGCTGCGCTATGCTCTCCAGCGCCGCGAAGCCCTGCATCAGCTAATCAACCCCATGGGATTGGGCAAATTCACCGTGTTGGTTCAGGGCAAGGGACTGATAACTCCTGAGCAGAGATCGCTGAAGGGACTGACAATGCCGACAGAGATGTGAGCAAAGTTCAGAGTTCGGTATGCGGAAAAAGGGGTTCTTCGTTCTTCGTTCTTAATTTTGGGTGCCCGCTGTGCCTACTCCCTCACCCCCATCACCCCATCACTCTCTGTCATCCCATACTCATTCCACAGTCCGATGCGGAGCCCTACTGCAGCTTGCTCTGCAAAGACTTGAGATATTCGGTGTTGACGCCCGACTCACGGGTGAGCGCAATCTTGCCAGTGCGGGCAATTTCTCGCAGGCCAAAGCGAGAGAGCACTTGAACAATCGCCACCATCTTGCCAGGGTCGCCGACCACTTCTACCGTGAGAGAATCTTCCGAAACATCCACCACTCGCGCTCGAAAGATTTGCACCAACTCCAGAATCTCTGAGCGATTAGAGCTAGTGGCATTTACCTTAATCAGCATTAGCTCTCGCTCAACACAGGGCACTTCCGTGATGTCTTGCACCTTCAGCACGTTGATCAGCTTGTAGAGCTGCTTGGTGATCTGCTCAATCACCTGATCGTCACCGGGCACCATCATAGTGATGCGCGACACGCCCATTTGCTCGGCTGGCCCCACGGCTAGGCTCTCGATATTGAATCCTCGCCTGGCAAACAGTCCGGCAATGCGAGTTAAAACGCCCGCTTCATCTTCAACTAAAACTGACAGTGTATGTTTCATAATTTCGGCAAGGGTGGAACCGCCACGGTGGGCAAGACAATAGCCGATCCTAACTTGACGAGGGGCTTTTGTTAACCTGAGCTGAGGACAAAAAAGTCAGCGGCAAAATCCAGAGCATCTAGGGACTATACCGATTCTCTGAAACCAAAATACGCATGTGTTTGTCGGCGCGATCTACCCTCACCCCCAAAAGTCATTTGAGCAGGTGCCTAGCACGAGACAATGCGAGACAGCCAAATCGAGGTGGTGAACAGCCTCCTGCTGTTAATATCCCTGAAATGACACAGAAATTGTTTCAGCCCCTAAGCTTAGGAAGTTGGAATGGGCGCGGTCATATTTATCGCTAGCTTGAGCAAGTCGGGGCGCAGCCGCCGCAACCGGTAGTTTGTCGGGCTAGGATGCAAATCTAGCCCGAAGCTGCTGGACCCAATCTGCGAGGCTTGGGGACAGAAGAAGGCGATCGCCTTCACCATTTTGGGGCAAGTTTACCGAGTCTTAGTTTTTGGAACAGGACAGAGGCAGTGTGCTTCTAGAGATTGGTTGTCCATTGGCGGGCAGAAAAAATAGCCTTGCCCCAGGCTACATTTCAT
>JBCCNE010000413.1:0-4732 GCA_039026015.1 Cyanobacteria bacterium P01_C01_bin.70
CCACCATCGGCAGGGCGATGACTGCTCCAAAAGCAGCGATGCAATGCCTGATAAACCGTGTATTCATACCAAATTCGTCAAATTTGAACTCACTCACACCTCCCGCCGGGCAAAAGCGCCCTCTAGTGGAGATTTCAAAGTATTCTACAGTAAGTGGAGATTCAACGTACCCAGGCATCCAAACAAATTGTCGACGTGACAGGCAACCAGGCCTGTTGTCGGCCCTGTTGGTGAACTGGACTGGGAAAATCAGTGAGGAAGATAATGTTTCCAGTCAGAGGGCTGCTGTGGCTAGCGGGTTTGTACCCGGCATTTTTTATCCCATCGGTTAAGGCAGAACCGGTACAGCCACCCGCCAATCCGTCGTCTGCGTCTGCCGTTTTAGCGCAGGGCATCGTCCAGATAACTGGCGTGCAAATTAACACCGTAGACGGTCGGTTAGAGCTCAATTTGAGCACGAGTGGTGTCTTGACAGAACCGGCAACCTCCGTCAATGGCAATGCTCTGATAATCAGACTGACGGGTGCAGTGCTGGCGTTAGAGGAAGATGACTTTCTGCAATTTGAGCCAGCAGAGGGCATCGCCCTAGTCCAAATCAGCCAGCTCCCTAGTAACGAAGTTCGAGTGATAGTTACAGGCACGGACGCGCCGCCCACGGTCAGCACAACCGTTCAAACAGAGGTGCTGACGCTGAGCCTGGAGCCCGGAACGGCGTCAGCCAGCGCTGAGGATGAAGCCTTGAGAATTTTGGTCGCAGACGTTCAAGACGAGGGCTACAATCCGACCGCCTCCGGCGTGGCGACCGGTACGGAGACGCCGCTACGTGAGGTGCCGTTCTCAGTTCAGGTGATTCCTAGAGCGGTCTTGGACGATCGCAACGTCACCGAAGTTGGAGACGCCCTGGAAACTGCTGGAGGCGTCGCCGATGCGGGCGGCCGGGGACGCAGCGAAATTGGCCCCAACTTTTTGATCCGGGGTCTGCCGGTGAGAGACGGTATTTTCAGAGACGGCATTCCTACCTTTTCTTTATCGGCGCTGAGTACGAACGATATTGAGCGGGTTGAGGTGCTGCGGGGACCCGCATCGGTGCTGTTTGGTCAGGGAGAGCCGGGCGGCATCATCAACCTGGTGACCAAACGTCCATTAGCTGAGCCCTTTTACTCCGTCTCAGCGACTGTCGGAAGTTTTAGTACCTATCGCGGCGCGGTCGATCTGTCGGGGCCGCTGAGCGCCGAGGGCAACGTTCGCTATCGACTAAATGTGTCCTACGAAAACGCAGGTAGCTTCCGAGATTTTGTTGATCGCGAGCGGTTGCTGATTTCACCCATCGTCACTTGGGATATCGGGCCTCGGACTTCGCTGGATGTCTACGGGCAGTACGTCTATGACGAAGAAACCATTGATGGCGGGATTCCGGCCATTGGCGATCGCGTTGCCGATATTCCTCGCAGTCGATTTTTGGGCGAAGACTTTGCCGAATTCACGCAGGATCAATTTAGCGTCGGCTACCGATTGAATCATGAATTTAGCCAGAACTGGTCCGCTCGTCATTCGCTGCAGTACCTGACCTACGAACCCAGAAGATACGTGCCGTTGACCAACGCGTTTGGCCGGAATGTCTTTGACGAAGCGACCGGAGAACTGCAGCGGCTTGAGTACTTTGGCGGCGGCAGCTACAACCGCTTCTTTACTAATGCTGAAACTCTGGGACAGTTCAATACGGGGTCTGTAGAGCATCAGGTACTCTTTGGCATCGAATATCGCCGCGATGCCGAGACGCCCGAATTTCAGATCGGCGGCCCTCCTTATCCCTCAATCAATGTATTCAATCCGGTCTACACGGGGATACGCTATGACATTGAGCCTAACTTCTTTCGCGATAATGTCACGAACACTGTTGGCGTTTACGTGCAAGACCAAATCGCAATTGTGCCCGAACTAAAGCTACTGGCGGGCATCCGCTACGATTTTGTCGATCAGTTTCGAGGGGTCGAAAGGCAAGGCAGACCCAGAGAAGAATTTAACACCATCGACGAAGCGTTTACCCCGCGTCTGGGCGTGGTCTACCAACCCATTGAACCCCTCTCGCTCTATGCCTCATACACCACCTCGTTCAATCCAGCCGATGGCGACAGGCGCAACCCAGACGGCTCGACGTTTGACCCGGAAACAGGGCGACAGTTTGAAGTTGGCCTCAAGGCTGATCTGTCTAACCGGCTTAGTCTAAACCTGGCCGCTTTTGACATTCGCCGACAAAATATCCGCACGCCTGATCCGAATAATCCATTTTTCTCGCTGCAAACTGGAGAAGTGACGAGCCGAGGCATTGAGGCCTATCTAGGCGGTGAGATTCTCCCTGGCTGGAACATTACCGCCGCCTACACGTATCTGGACGCCTTTGTCAGCGAGGATACTAGAGACATCGTCGGCAATCGGTTACCCAACGTGCCCGAAAATCAGTTCAGTCTGTGGACCACCTACGAGATTCAGCAGGGCGACTTGGCAGGCTTGGGGTTTGGTCTGGGTCTCTTTTACGTGGGCGATCGCCAAGGCGACCAAGACAACACCGTCACCTTGCCGAGCTACCTGCGAACGGATGCCGCTCTGTTTTACCGGCGAGACAATTGGCGGGCTCAGCTTAATTTTGAGAACCTATTTGACGTGGAATACTTTTCTTCGGCCACGTTCAACTCCAGATTATTAAACAACCCAGGCGCTCCCTTTGGGGTTTCAGCATCGGTCTCAGTGGAGTTTTGAGGCCTGGCTGAGGGTATGGCGTCGTTCTCCAACATGACATCAGAGCGGCATGGAAGCGATCGCTACGCCAAAAATAATTACCCTAGGGCGAACCAATCGCGCGGTCATGCTACGCTCATAAGCCTCAAAATTACTCACACCTTCTACAGGAGGAAAGCATCCTCTCATAGAGACTGCAAAGTATTCTGCAGTAAATGGAAAATCTAAATTGCCGTTAGGGGAAATCTGAGCTGGGTGAAAGCCTCGAATTAAAGCGCGATCGCGCCGCAGATGGTCGGTCTGGAGCCGCCGCGCCGCATATCCGACCGTGGTGCATCTGCTGATGTCTGCGGCATGACTAGGGCACCTCATCAATTAAACTCAAAAGCCTTGCGGCATAGGCATTGCCGCGCGCTCCACAAAACCAGCTAGGGGCTGAACTGCTCTTAGCATCAGGGTTCAGGCTCTACATGATGACAGCCCCTAGACTCCCGCTACCGGTGGCAAGCGAATTTTCGAGAATGAAAATATCGCAGCCTATCGGCGCTGGCGCAGAGCCAGCGTTAACCCCTGGACGGACGATTTTGGGATAAGGACTATTCAGGCGTCCCCGATTTTGAGTATTCTCCTAGATGGTTTTTACTCAAATCACTTATGTTAGATCTCACTGGAAAACGCGCCCTGGTTACCGGCATCGCCAATAACCGCTCCATTGCCTGGGGCATTGCGCAACAGTTGCATGCCGCCGGAGCCGACCTGGGGGTCACTTATTTGCCTGACGATAAGGGCAAGTTTGCCAAAAAAGTTGGAGATTTGGTAGAACCGCTGGCCCCTTCCCTGTTTTTGCCCTGCAATGTGCAAAACGATGCCCAGGTCAGTGAAGCGTTCCAAGCAGTCAAAGACAAATGGGGTAAGCTCGACATTCTGATTCACTGTCTCGCGTTTGCCAATCGAGAAGACCTGACTGGTGACTTCAGCGCTACGTCTCGTAAGGGCTTTCAGACGGCTTTGGACATTAGCGCCTACTCGCTGGTCAATCTTGCCAACGCTGCTCAACCCCTAATGACCGACGGCGGCAGCATTGTTACTCTGACGTATCTCGGCGGCGTGCGGGTGGTGCCCAACTACAACGTGATGGGCATTGCCAAAGCCGCGCTAGAAATGAACGTGCGCTATCTGGCTGCCGACCTCGGAGCCCGCAACATTCGCGTTAACGGCATTTCGGCCGGGCCCATTCGCACGCTGGCATCGTCGGCAGTCGGCGGTATTTTGGACATGATTCATCATGTGGAAGAAGTCGCACCACTGCGCCGCACCGTCACGCAGGAAGAAGTCGGTAAAGCGACGGCTTTTCTCTGCAGCGACCTGGCGAGCGGGGTGACTGGTCAAATCCTCTATGTAGATTCTGGGTATAACATTATGGGCATGTAGATAGTCGGGGGGCGATCGCGATCGCTGACACAAACTGAATGGGTTGACTACTGACTGTCAATCTTTTCTGCTGACCCATTGTCCAAAACGATGGCAGCTTGTGGAGAACTATGCTCACCAGTTCCTCAACTCAACAGACTTTTATCCCGCTTTTGGAAAGCGGCGATCGCCTCACCCATACTGAGTTCGAGCGTCGCTGTCATGACCATGCGGCGAGCAAAAAAGCGGAACTGATTGCAGGCGTCGTATACGTGGCCTCGCCAGTACGCATCAAGCGCCATGCTGAGCCCCACGGTGATCTTATTACCTGGTTAGGCGTTTACAAAGCCGCTACTCCTGGCGTTACATTAGGCGACAATGCCACTGTTCGTCTCGACTTGGATAATGAAGGCTGTTACGTCTGGACGCCGCCTGTGGGGGGAGTCACGCCTCAGCGAGGATGATTACGTTGAAGGCGCTCCCGAGTTAGTGGCGGAAATTGCCGCCAGCAGCGCCTCGTATGACTTGCACTAAGCTGCGCTCCTATCGCCGCAACGGCGTCAGGGAATATGTAGTGTGGCTGGTA
>JBCCNE010000414.1:0-4730 GCA_039026015.1 Cyanobacteria bacterium P01_C01_bin.70
AGTGATTACGGTGCCAGCCTATTTCAACGATGCTCAACGGCAGGCAACGCGAAATGCCGGGCGTATCGCCGGGCTAGAAGTAAAGCGGATTCTCAATGAACCGACGGCGGCAGCGCTGGCTTATGGCCTAGAGCAGCAGTATAGCCAGACGGTGCTGGTGTTTGACCTGGGCGGTGGCACTTTCGACGTTTCGGTTTTGGATGTGGGCGACGGCGTGTTTGAGGTGCGCTCTACAGCCGGCGATACACAACTGGGGGGCACTAATTTTGATAAAAAAATTGTCGATTGGCTGGCGGATGAATTTTTAGAAAAAGAGGGCGTCGATCTGCGGCGCGATCGCCAGTCCCTCCAACGCCTCACCGAAGCTGCCGAAAAAGCCAAGATTGAGCTGTCTGGCGTCAACGTTTCGGACATCAACCTGCCGTTTATTACCGCCACGGCGGACGGCCCCAAGCACTTAGAAACTTCGCTGTCTCGCTCGCAGTTTGAGGGGCTGTGTGGTGACCTGGTGAGTCGCCTGCGAGGACCACTAAAGCAGGCCCTCTCGGACGCCGGCTTGACTCCAGATCAGATTGACGAAGTGGTCCTGGTGGGGGGCGGCAGTCGCATGCCGATGGTGCATGACCTAGTGCGATCGCTCATCCGTCGACCGCCCAACCAAAACGTGAATCCTGACGAAGTGGTAGCCGTCGGGGCGGCTATTCAAGCCGGCATTCTCACTCAGGAAGTGCAGGATATTCTGCTGCTAGACGTGACGCCGCTGTCTCTGGGGCTCGAAACTATCGGCGGCGTGATGAAAAAGGTGATTCCCCGCAACACCACGATTCCGGTGCGGCGATCGGACATTTTTTCCACTTCTGAGAACAATCAGACAATGGTAGAAGTCCACGTCCTGCAGGGTGAGCGGGAAATGTCGGCGGACAACAAATCGCTGGGCCGGTTCAAGCTGATGGGTATTCCCCCCGCCCCGCGCGGCGTGCCACAGGTGCAGGTGGCGTTTGATATTGACGCTAATGGGATTCTGCAAGTCTCGGCCATGGACCGCACGACTGGCCGGGAGCAAAGCCTGACCATTCAAGGGTCGGCGACCCTGAGCGAAGCGGAAGTGCAGCAGATGATTCGCGATGCGGAAGAGTATTCCGAGACGGATCGCCTGAAGCGCGAACAGGTAGAAAAGCGTAACCGGGCTGAAGCCCTGACCTATCAAGCGGAACGGGTGCTGCGAGAAGTGGTGCTCGACTTTGGGATGCAGTTTGCCCGCGATCGCCGCCGTCGAGTTGAGCGACTCATCGAAGAATTGCGGGAATGCCTGGCTAACAATGACGAGCGCGGCATCGACATTACTCAATCGGAACTGCAGGACGAAGTGTATGAGCTGAATAAGGAAGCCTATCTCTACGAAGACGACAGCGAGGAAATCGACTTTCTGGGTCAAATTGGCGGCACCCTTAAGCGCACTTTTATGGGCGGTGAAGATGAGTTCAACCGCTATGAAGATAGTTGGTCGAGTCGTCCCGCCTGGGAACAAGACGCCTGGAACTACGATCGCCCCCGCCTGACAGGCACTCCACCCGCCAATGACTACTACAGCTCACCGCCGCCGCCGCGCTATCAGCCTGACTCTTATGGGCCGCCGCCACGCCGCAGTGATCCCTACACCCCTCAGAGAAACCGCGACCCCTACGACGCATCTCCTGGCAATCGATCCAGTTGGGACGACCCGCGACCCGGTGGTGGCCAACCCCGTGATGGCGGCTACAGTCAGTCATCGCCGTCAGAGTATGCTGGCGATCGCTATCCCCCTAATGCGTCCCCGCGCTATCCCAACGAGCCAGGGTACGACAATAACGCCTACCGTCCCGCGCCTGATCTCGGGAGGGCACCCGACGGATATGACGCTCAGCGTCCTCCGAGCCCTCGTGATGATCGCGACTGGAACCGTCCGCCTGCAGGCCCGCCGCGCTCAGCGGCGCCCCGCCGTGATGACTACGCAAATCCCCGCAGGCCAAATAGCAACGGCTATGATGACGAATGGGGAGACGAAGATGAGTGGCTCTAGCACCCCATTAGCGTCTGGTCTTCAACTCATTGTTTAATTGGCTCACCGCGATGAGTCCACGTGGCTTCTGCGTCCATGCAAAACTTTCGGAATTACTTTGAAATCTTAGGGGTTAATCAAGACGCGTCGCTGGCGGAAATCAAGCAAGCCTTTCGCCAACAGGCTCGTAAATATCACCCCGATCTCAATCCGGGGGATAAAGCAGCAGAGGAAAAATTTAAGCTGCTGGGGGAAGCCTACGAAGTGCTCTCTGACCCAGAACGGCGATCGCAATACGAAGACTACAGTAGTTTTTGGCAGCAAAAAGGCTTTCGGCAGCGGGTCAGCAAGTTTTCTTTCCGAGACATTGACTTTAGTGACTTAGGCGACTTTAATTCGTTTGTCGATCAGTTGCTTAATCGCCGCGATGAGTCTGCTCGCAGCAATGGGCGCACTGCGACAGAGTCAACCTCTTCACCTCGCCAAACCGCATCCCCTCGAACTGCCACTCGCGCCACTTCTGCTAGCCGCCGCGATGCTGAGGCCACCCTCACTGTGCCCCTAGAACGGGCCTATATCGGTGGGCAAGAGCGCATTCGGCTGGAAGATGGCCGGGCGATTGAAGTTGATATGCCACCAGGCATGATGACGGGGCAGCGCATTCGCCTCAAGGGGCAGGGAGTGGGCGGCGGCAACCTCTACCTACGCATCGCCGTTGAACCGCATCCGTTTTTTAAGCTGGTAGATAACGATATTTTTTGCCGCATTCCCATCACTCCCAGCGAAGCGGCGGTGGGCAGCAATATCACCGTGCCAACGCTGGATGGTCCTGTGCAAATGACTGTGCCCCCCGGTGTTCAGGCGGGTAAACGGCTTCGCCTGGCAGGCCGTGGCTTTCCCATTGGCCGCGATCGCCGCGGTGACCAAATTATGGCAGTCGAGATTGTTATACCCGCTCAGGTGAGCGATCGCGAACAGCAGCTGTATAAAGACTTGAGAGCGATTGAGTCTTTCAACCCCCGCGCCGACCTCCTCAAATCTTGGCAGCCTATTGCCCGCTAATTGTTTCCAAATACTCAGTCGCTGCATCCTATTCAGAATCGTAGCTTCAGCGAGAAGTGGATGTCTAAACTTCAGAACTGATTTACCAAGGACATCTCAAAGCCTGCAAGACTCTTGCTAAGCAAGAATTTGAGCAGTTTTCTCTCAAGTCAGCTTAAAAGGGTAAGAGCATTGTAATTTCTGACCTTCACAAAATTTGTCAATCACTCTTCGGCAATAGGGTGCGTTCTGCTTTGTGGCAGAACGCCGAATATGGAATACGCTACGAAAAGGTTTGAACTTTACGAATCACAAAATGAAGGGGCTTATTGCATGGTCGCTTCTAAAAGGCGTCGTTATTTTGAGCTGCCTCCAGGATGCTACAAAAAGCAACAACTCCGTACCAGCTACCACCAAGCAGCATTAGGATCTTCAATCCAATATTGGCCGCCCCCTGGCGCGACCTGCAAATCCCGCTGAGGCAGCTCGTTACCAGCAGCATCGGCGCGGTTAGCCGACCGGGAGGGCTCATCAGCCAGCACGACTTCCTGCTCGGTCACGACTCGACGAAACCCAGCTAAGAGCTGCACCGCAGAGGCATCAAAACGCTGCCAGCCTGATGACAGTTGCGGCAGATGATGATTATTAGCATAGCGATTGATAAGCTGCTGGTCACTCGCCTTGAAATACACAGCCGCTGGGCCACTGTGCAGCATCGGCCGCAGGCGAGTAACAGCTTGATGATCGCTGACGCCCACGACCTCTTGCTTAAACCAAGCAAAGGAAAAGCGTTGTGCAGATGGTTCTAAGCCGCTATTCACCAGGTCAGACGGCTGAAAGGCAATCGTTGAAGACTCGGATTCGGGCTCAAGCTGCAAGTCCTGTTCACTCAGCCTAATAGCAACGCGACTGCTCGTGCGACCAGCCACGTATTCCCGATACGAAGGTAGTTGCCAGACATTAGCTGCCTGCTGTTCACCACTTCTCACATAGCTAGAAAGCATAGTTGGAAACAGTGAAGAAAAAGCGGACTCAAAAGGGTCAGCACCTGATTGACGGGCCACACCAACGTGAAATACAACAAACGATAGTAGTGACGCCGAAATTCCGCCCGTGATCAACCAAGGTTTCGGTAAATTCCAAATGCGCATAATAGACGCCAAACTGGCCTGTAGATTCAGTAGATACCCTAGTGACAAACGAATTCTTTATCAAGTGAACTGATGTATACGAGACTAGTTTAAGTAATTATTCGGAATATGCAAAGCATGTCGGCTTTCTTAAAGCTTTAAACGATAGCGATCTTTTTATAAAATTTTTTGCTGGAAAAAGGGTACCGCTCTGTCTGAGCAGAGGAACTTCAAGACAATTGTTTTACCTAAGAGTGCCGCACCAAAATCATTATCCATTGGTCTTTAAGAGACCTGTCTAGCCTAAACCGGATGAGCCTGGAATCTTTTCCACTAGTGTTAACCGATAGCCTCAAAGCGTTGTTCAAAGACACCGCAATTCAGCTAAAAGGGACCGCGCGGCGACAGATTATGGCCCAAGTAGTAGAGTCGTTCGGGCGAGGCGGAGCCACCCAAGCAGAGCGAGAGTTGGGCTGGAATCGAGGCACGATTCGCCAAGGCCAGTACGAACTCGAACACGG
>JBCCNE010000415.1:0-4721 GCA_039026015.1 Cyanobacteria bacterium P01_C01_bin.70
GCGCATCCGTTCCAGCACATCGGCCCGCAAGCCAGGGATGTTCACGGCCGATCGCGCGGGCAAGCCTAACAGCACATCGCGAATTTGCTCCGCGACGTCTGTGGCCACGTTGATCTGCGCTTCTGCCGTCGACGCGCCCAAGTGGGGCGTGAGGATGACTTTGCGATCCAGGGCTCTTAGGGGAGACACTTCACCGAGTGGTTCCTCGGCATAGACGTCTAGGGCGGCTCCCGCGATTTCGTCTCGCGTCAGCGCATCTGCTAGCGCCACCTCGTCAATAATGCCGCCTCGGGCGCAGTTGACTAGGCGGGCCGTGGGCTTCATGGCCGCCAGGGTTTTGGCGTTAATCAAATTGGTCGTTTCTGGCGTTTTGGGCAGATGCAGCGTAATGTAGTCAGCCTCGCGAAACAGCAGATCCAGATCGACCAAGCGACAGCCCAGCTTCTCCGCCCGTTCTGTAGAAATAAAGGGATCATAGGCGAGCAACTTCATGCCCATAGCGCGAGCCACAGTGGCTACGTGGGAACCAATTTTGCCCAGGCCGACCACCCCCAACGTTTTTTTGTAAACTTCTACCCCCGTAAATGCCTTGCGGTTCCAGTTGCCGGCTTTAACTGAGTGATCGGCCACGGGAATATAGCGTGACAGCGACAGCATCATCGCTAAGGCATGCTCGGCGGCGGCGATGGTATTGCCCTCAGGGGAATTGACCACGACGATGCCGCGTCGGGTCGCCGCAGGCACGTCCACATTGTCAACGCCAACTCCAGCACGGCCAATAATTTTGAGATTGTCGCCTGCTTCGATGACTTCTTTGGTAACTTTGGTGCCCGAGCGAATCATCAAGGCATCATATTCGCCAACTATCTTGATCAGTTCTGCTGGCGGCAGCTTGGTTTGGATATCAACTTGGGCAACTTGCGACAGGATGTCGATACCGGCCTGATCAATCGGGTCAGAAACAAGAACCTTGGGCATGGTGAGTCAGAGGTAGAAAGGAGCGCCGTTACGTGGAAAGTAAAATCTGAGGGGGGATGCTAAATTGGCGCGCAAACGTCGCCTCAAAAAATTTCCAGGTGTCATTCTACTGTATGACCGCAGCCCCCACATGGGAAATCTTAGGGATCGCCAAAGGTCTCAAATAGCTTCACTAGCACTACGTTAGAGAACAAAAATCCTTCTGGGTCAGTGAATTTGATGGTGGACGCTTGTCCCTCATCTATTTTCACCCAACCCTGACGCTGATACGGCTGCACACACCGTCGGAGCTGGGCCACCCGGGCTGTCCCAAACTCTTGAGTCAATGCGGCTACGGGAATGCCCTCGGCGAGTCGCAGCCCCATCATGAGTCGGTCTAGCCAGCGATCGCCGAGGGTGACCGGCTCTATGGTCAGCTTGCCGCCTGCGGCTTCGTAGCTTGTGAGCCAGTCATAGTAATCGCGGGTGGTGCGAGGCCGTTGAAAGCGCTTTCCCAGAGTGTAGCTTGCGGCGCCCATGCCAAAGCCGTAGAAAGGCCGATTTTCCCAATAAATTCGGTTGTGCTGGCACTGATAGCCGGGTTTGGCGTAGTTGGAAATCTCGTAGTGGTCGTAGCCTGCTTGGGTCAACGTTGCCTGAGCAAGGCGATACATCTCGCTGGTTTGCTCGTCGGTGGGCAGGGGAGCGGCTCCAGCGGTGTAGCGGCGATGAAAAACAGTATCAGGCTCCACCGTCAGGTCGTAGATCGAGAGGTGCTGGGGCGCAAAGGCGATCGCGGTTGCTAAGGCCGTCTGCCAGTCGGCGATCGCCTGATGCGGCAGTCCCGAAATTAAGTCCAGACTCCAGGTCGGCATGGCGACCGCCAGCAAATCCTCGACGGCCTGATGCACGTCGGCTAGGCGATGGGTCCGGCCACAGGCCTCAAGCTGTTGGTCAGTGAACGACTGCACCCCCAAGCTAATGCGATTAATGCCCAGTTGCCGCAGTTCTTTGAGGGTGATTCGAGTAAACGTGCCGGGATCCATCTCTAGGGAAATTTCAGGAGCGGGTGCCATGCCAAATTGGCGCTCCAGCGTATTCAATATTTGTTCGATTTGGGCGATTGCCAATAGCGATGGCGTACCGCCACCAAAGAAGACCGTTTGCAGGGCTTGGCCCAGAGCTGGTGTGGTTTGAATTTCGCGGCAGAGGGCGTCAACATATGTCTGCATCCGGGGAGACGTTTCGCCACGAGCGCGATCACCGGCCACAGCGATCGGAAAGTCGCAGTAAAAGCAGCGGCGACGACAAAACGGAATGTGGATGTAGGCAGCCTGCGGCACGTCGAGAGGGTGACGCGTCGGAAAGGTCGTAATTTGCTTCTGAAAAGCCGAGTCCAATACCATTCCCATGGTTGCTCAACGGATCATTTTGATGGTATCGCTTCTATTGGACGAACTGGATGCGGGTTCCTGCTGTCGCCCCATGATCTGTCCCTTTTCCACGGTGTTTTAGCAATGCTGAACCTGTTCTGCACGCTACTTATCCGTTGACTAACTTAACTCTTCATGACTTTGATTATTTGTCCTGGTGTGCATGATGCGGTGCTAAGCGATCGCTTCCTCTGGTCTCTTAACCAATTGCTGCAGCAGGCTGGTGAATCCCTAGTGTTGGCCGATCAAGTACTGCCAACGTCGAAATACTGGCCGTTTGATGGTTTTGCGGTGTGGTCGTTTTTGCAAATGCGAGCCGATCCCCAAGCGCCGCTGTTGCTGATTGGTTTTAGCGCCGGGGTCGTGGGGGCGATCGCAGCAGCAAACCTCTGGCAGGCACAAGGACGCGCCGTTGCGGCGGTCATCGCGCTGGACGGCTGGGGGGTGCCGCAGGTGGGTGATTTTCCGCTGCATCGGGTAAGCCACGATCACTTTACCCATTGGAGTTCTGCCCTACTGGGGGCGGCACACGACAGCTTTTATGCCGCCCCGGCAATCACCCATTTAGCGCTCTGGCAGTTTCCGGAACGGGCCCAGGGAGTCAGCCTGTGGCAATCAGGACAGTCGGAGCGAACGACAGCGATCGCGTTTATCGCGGCGTTGGTCACGCGGTATGGAGGGCGTGGGTGAGATGGGTTTACAGGATAGCTGGTTAAACAGCGTCGCGCAGAAACCCGTGATTTTCTCTCCGATCAGAGACTAACGGAATGATTTTAACCACTGCCAAACTTAATTCCGCGCTCTAAGCTCTAAACTCTGAATTTCGGATTCTAGACTTAAATCTGCTATAGTTCAAGTATACTGCTAAGGTGACAGCCCTAAGCGTCCGCGCCAGGTTTGTGCAGGTCGGTCCCCATCCACGCACCCTTATTTTAGTGGGCAAAAGCAGCCATGTTGGATTTAATGAAGCTCGCTCAACAAATGCAGGGCATCAGTCATCATTTACAACAAGAGGCAGAAGCGGCGGGACGGCGCGTCACCATTGCCAGCAAGCTGATAGAGCGGGCGCAGACTCATCAGGAAGAGCTAGTGGAGCAGTGGGAAAACTGGTGCGATCGCATCCCTTTTGCGATCGCCTGTCCGGTGGAGCCCCTCGACACGCGCATCCGTATCCAAGCTGCCCCAGCGGCCCATACGGTGATTGCTACAGACGGGTCCCAAATTTCCCCTAGCCATCACGAAATTGCTTACTGCTACTTGCTCAATGTGGGGCGCATTGTGCTGCACTATGGCCAAAGTCGCTTCCCGCTGTTAGACAGCCTGCCAGAGGTGGTGTATCGCCCTGAAGACCTCTATGTTTCACGGCAGTGGGGTATTCGTACAGAAGAATGGATGAGCCACCGTCGCACCGTATCAGAAGCAGCGGTTTTAGCTGACTTAGCTCTGGCTATGCAAACTGAGCAGGATGACGGTTATCCACCAACGCTGGCGCTTACCGACGGCTCGTTAATCTACTGGTTTCTTGAAGACTTGCCGCTGGCCGCTCGCGATTGCCTGTTGCCGCCGATTCTGGATGCGTGGGAGCAGTTGCAGGCGGCCCGAATTCCGCTAGTGGGGTATGTCAGTGCCTCTCGCAGCGGCGAGGCGCTGAACTTTTTGCGGCTCCAAAGCTGTCCGTTCGAAGCGCCCGATTGTCAAACTCACTGCGCTGACGATCGCGATCGCGCGCCTTGTCAAGTATTTGCGCCGCTGCGAGATGTCGCCCTGGCCGCCACCCAACTTGAACCGGGACAGCGGGGGCCGCTATGGCGCAGCTCGGTCAAGATTTTGGCAGAGTATGGTCCACACCGAGTTTATTTTTGCTACGTTCACGTGGGTGCTGAGGTGGCGCGGGTGGAAATGCCCGAGTGGGTTGCCCTGAGTAAACCGCTGCGAGACTCGGCCTTGGAAATGGTGATTACTCAGGTGCAAAAGGGCTACGGCTATCCGGTGGCGCTGGCGGAAGCCCATAATCAAGCGGTCGTGCGCGGGGGCGATCGCACCCGGTTTTTTGCCCTGCTGGAGCGAGAAATGGTCCGCGCTGGCTTAGAAAATGTGGGCACTTCTTATAAAGAGGCTCGCAAGCGCGGCAGCATCGCCTAAAGCCCTGGAAGATTTAGATTTCTTCCTTGCTCGACGCCCCTCTTTGACAGTCGTGGGTCGATTTGTCTGGGAGGAATTCGCTTTTGTTAGCTCGTTTATTAACTCTGCCGTCAAAACAAGGCTAAAGTCACTGACTTTTACAGAGTGGGTAAATCGCTTCTGGGACTTTTCTCAGAGTGTCCCAGCTGA
>JBCCNE010000416.1:0-4717 GCA_039026015.1 Cyanobacteria bacterium P01_C01_bin.70
AGTAATACCAATTCTTCAAATCACAGTTACACATACATTCTCCAAAGCCCCTTTGCCAAGGGGGCGGCGATAGCGGGGGATCTTTAATCTGTAGCGCCATCGCGGAGAATCGGTATAAATGGCCTTTCTCGATTTGGGATTGGCGATTTAAGATTGGCCGATTGGCAATCTCGGTTAAGGCTAGTGGGCGATGACGGAGCTTATCTCCACGTACGTTTGGGAGACATTGCCCACCCTACATAGGCTTGGTTACTCCACTACTCCTCTCATTTCCTCACTCCCGAAAAAAGACAGATAGCGGGGAATAATGATGGTGAATTCGGTCCCCTGGTGCAGCTCCGATTGACAGGTGAAACGACCCTGATGTTTTTCCGTCACGATTTGGTGACTGATGGACAGCCCCATACCGGTGCCTTTGCCCACCGGCTTGGTGGTAAAGAAAGGATCGAAGATGCGGTTACGCACGGTCTCGGGAATGCCGGTGCCATTATCGGCGATCGCAATCATCACATGATCATCCCCGTCAAGCTGGGTGCGAATCGTGATTTGGGGCTGAGCGACTGCCTGTTGCTGCCAAGCCGATTCCAAGGCGTCGATGCTATTACTCAATAGATTCATAAATACCTGGTTAAGCTGACCGGCGTAGCATTCAATCTTCGGCAGCGCTCCGTAGTGTTTGATAATCTCAATTGCGGGGCGATCGCTACTAGCCTTGAGGCGACTTTGCAAAATCATCAGCGTGCTGTCAATGCCATCATGCAAGTCAACGCCCTTCATCTCGGCCTCGTCCATGCGCGAGAAAATGCGTAGCGACGAGACAATGCTGCGGATGCGATTGGTGCCCACCTTCATTGACCCGAGCAGCTTGGGCAAATCTTCGGTCACAAATTCCAGTTCTATCTCTTCGAGGAGATTGGCAATCTCGTCACCGGGCTCTGGAAAAGTCTGACCGTAAAGCTGAATGACATCAATCAGGTCTTGAATGTAGCCCTTGGCGTGGTTGAGATTGCCATAAATAAAATTGACCGGGTTGTTGATTTCGTGGGCTACTCCCGCAACGAGCTGCCCCAAACTCGACATTTTTTCCGACTGCACCATCTGCAATTGAGTGCGCTGCAGCTCTTGTAGGGTTTGCTCCAGTTCTTGGCCTTTTTGCTGGCTTTGGGTGTAAAGTTCGGCTTGGTCAAGGGCGATCGCCAGCTGGTCAGACACTGCTTTCAGCAACTTGACCTCACTTGCTTGCCACGATCGCAGCTCCGTTTGAGTACAGCAGATTATCAGGCCAGTGCGTCCTGATTGCAGGCGAATCGGCAGCAGCATTTCCGATTTAATCCCGAGTCGTTGCAAAAAGGCTCGATGAACCGGTTCTTTGTATAAATCGGCATTGTCAATCTGCAAAATTGCTTGCTCCAGCAACACCTCATGGATGGGTCCCACCACGCTCATCGGCACGTAGCCCAGGCTGCTCGGCTTGCCATCAGGCAGCATCTCAGTTACCACTTGCCAGCCGGGTACATTGTCGGTTGGGAGATACCAGGCAAAACTGCACCAGTCAACGTCCAACAATAGGGCAATAGTCTGCATGGCACTAGTGATGATGCTGCCGATATCGAGGGTGCTGCGGAGCTGGCTGGTGAGCTGATTGAACAGTTTTTCGCGCCGAGCCTGCTGCTGTATCTGCTGTTCGGCGAGTTTGCGATCGGTGATATTGGTAGTAGTGCCGACGATACGGTATGTCTGACCCGAACCATCAAGTAGGGGATTCAGCGTGGTGAACCACCACATGCCAGCAAACATCTCTTCATAGGCGACCGTCTGTCGGGTGTCGGCACAGCGCCGATAACTCTGCGCTATTTTTGCGCCTACCTCTGGCCCCATCGCTGCCTGCGGTGTTTTGCCGATCACCTGATCGGCTGGAGCACCCGTGGCATTTTCGGCGGTGCGGTTCCAAGCAGTGTAGTAGAGTTCATTGGCTTCGTTAATATCCACCACAAAAATAGCGTTATCGGAACCGTCAAAGACGCTGCGAAGAAACTGCTCCTGCTCCTTGAGCTTGGCGCTATTCGTTTTTTGATCGGTGATATCGCGAGATACCCCCACGGTTTGGACTACTTCTCCAGCCGCATTTCTGATTGCGCTTTTGGTGGTCAAAAACAGTCGGTCTTCACCGTCATGGCAGCGAACGATTTCCTCAACTTCCAGCGTTTTGCCGGTATTAAAGACATAGGCGTCGTCTTTGACGTATTGCTGAGTATAGTCAGGCTTGCCGTGAGGTGCATGAGCAATGCCCTTTAGCTGAGCATTGCTCATGCCATAGTAGTTACAAAAGGCCCTGTTGCCATACAGCAGTTTTGAGTCAGCCCCTTTGCACAGCACCAGATCGGGAATGGCGTCCAAGATTTGCTCGTACAAGTCTTTGAGTTCGATAAGTTGGTGCTCGGCGGCTTTACGTTCAGTGATGTCATGTAGCGTGACAACAGCACCGAGTTTCTCTCCGATCTGATTAAAGATGGCTTGGCCGTTACAGGATATGATGCGGCCTTCGCCAGTTTTAGGCTTAATTACTATTTCTATGTCGCGTAGAATTTCACCCTGAAAAGCTCGATACAAAGGAATCTCATTCGTCTCTAACAAGGTGACGCCGTCAGCCCGATACAAATCAAAGTGCTCGGCCCACTGCTCTGCAGGCAAATGTTTTTCATGAACACCATGCAGTTCTCGGGTGGATTGGTTGAATAGAGTGAGGGTACCGATCTCATCACAGACTACGATGCCATCAACCAGGTTATCGAGAATTGCCCTTAAAAAAGAGCGCTCTTTTTTAAGCGTATTAGTGGCCTGTTTTTCCTCAGTGATGTTGAACGCAGTACCGATAATGCGATAAATTTTGCCACTGGCATCAAAAAGCGGATTGAGGGTGCTCGACCACCAGTGGTCTGCTATTTGCTCTTCGACACGCACGAATTTTCGACTTTGAAGGCAGTGGCGATATCGTTGCAAAATGCGATCAGCATCGGCTGGTCCAAACACATCGTGTGGTCTCCTGCCCAACACAGCGGCTGCGGCCAATCCAGTGCCCGCCGCGGCGGCCTGATTCCACCCAGAATAGTAGAACTCACCATCATCAGTGACATCGAGCACAAAGATGGCGTTTTCGGAACCGTCAAAGACGCTGCGAAGAAATTCTTCTTGTTCATAGAGCTTTTGCTGATTGGCTTTTGCTTCGGTAATGTCGCGGACGCTGGCGTAGATAATGCCCTCCTGCAAGTTGGTCGAAGAGGCCCAAGCAAACCAGCGATAGGTGCCGTCCTTACAGCGATAACGATTCTCAAAGCGGTTGACTTCAGTACCGTCCAATAAAGTTTTGGTGGCTTGAACCGTAGCCTCAATATCATCTGGATGGACGAAGTTAATAAATGGCTGCGCCAAAAGTTCCTCTGGGGTATAGCCCAACACCCGCACAAAGGCTGGGTTAATGCGCTTGAAATAGCCTTTGGTGTCGGCAATGCACAGCATATCGACAGCGAGGTCGAAAAAGTTGTCGAGCTCGGCTTGCTGCTGCTCAAGCTGAACGGCCAATTTTTGATTGGCCACCGCGAGCTCCTGATTGGCCTCAGCTAGGGCCAACTCAGTTCGTTTGCGGGTGGTAATGACCTCGGTAAATATCATTAGGCCGCTGATTGCGCCGGCCTCATCATGCCAGGGTCGCACCTCCCACCGCAGCCAGTCCACTTTGCCATCAGCGCGGGGAAAAGCTTGCTCGTCGGCTTGCTCAACCGCACCGCTCAAACAGCGCTGGTGAACAGCTTTCCAGTCGTCACTAATCTCCGGAAAGAGGTCGTAATGGCACTGACCGATAATGTCGCGATCGCCCAAGTCGTAATCTTCCAGCCAGCGCCGACTCGCCATCAGATAGCGCAGCTCGCGGTCAAATAGCGCGATCGCGGCAGGGGTGTGCTCAACCATGAGCCTAAGCGGATGCGACACCGTGGATGCAATTTCGGCAGCAGCGGAAGAATGCACAGAATCACCTAAATCTTAAGATATGGCCTAGAATGCCCAGTCTGCCGGGAATATCTCGACCATTTTAAGCAGCCCTCCACGGGAGCGTTTAATCATCAAACGTCAGTGCTGTCGCAGCCTATACCCGTTTGGTGAATTGAGTGGGGGATCGCTCAAGTGCCTGTCCCACTTTGACTTAAAGGCTCTTAAGATGCCCCTGGTAAATGGCCCCTAAGAGTGCCGCACCAAAATCATTATCCATCAGTCTTTAAGAGACCTGTCTAGCCTAAACCGGATGAGCCTGGAATCTTCTCCACTAGTGTTAACCGATCGCCTCAAAGCGTTGTTCAAAGACACCGCAATTCAGCTAAAAGGGACCGCGCGACGACAGATTATGGCCCAAGTAGTAGAGTCGTTCGGGCGAGGCGGAGCCACCCAAGCAGAGCGAGAGTTGGGCTGGAATCGAGGCACGATTCGCCAAGGCCAGTACGAACTCGAACACGGTCCGATTCGTGATGCGTTTGACCAACGGGGGGACCCCCATGGAAGCGCAACTGCCTCGATGGCTCAGCGATATCCGCGCCATTGCCGCGCCCCATACGCAAGCGGCCCCGACGCTGAAGAGTCAGCGATTGTACACCCGCTTGAGTGCGGCCGCGGTCCGTCGTCAGTGGGTCAGCCATTATGGCTACCGGGAGGCTGAGTTGGGCTGTGA
>JBCCNE010000417.1:0-4717 GCA_039026015.1 Cyanobacteria bacterium P01_C01_bin.70
AATGCCTTGACGAATCAGGATTTGCACGGTGTCAAGCATTTCTTTGAAGAACTTCTCGAAGTCGCCCGGTTCAAACACCTTGTTGGGATTGTGAGGACGGCGCTCGCGATTGCCTCGCCTATCTGGTTTCTCTTTAAGGAAAACGTACTCGCAGTCAACGTCTTTGAGAATTGTAGTCTCGTCAATATTCCACGCTTCTAGGCAGGCACCCGTAAGTTGCGCCCTGGTAAAGTTGGCACCAACGCACTGCGTCTCGGTCAGGTTGGCTTCGTGCAGTGCCGCTCCTGCTAGGGTGGCACCGTTGAGATTAGCGCCTTTGAGGATGATGCGCTGCAAGGCAGTTTTGCCAGCCAAATTTGCGCCTCGCAGGTCAGCATTAGAAAGATCTTGGTCAACGCCGTTGAGCGTGACCAGTAGCTGGCGCACTCGGGGATCTTGCAGATTGCTGGTGCCGAGGCGGGCGCGATCGAGCTTTTGCCCCTGGTGCCAGCGCACGCGATCTAGGATGGTCGATTGCTGGAGTGAATCGGCAAAGCTGACACTTTTGAGGTGGGCGTGGGCAAAGGATGCGCCCATTAGATCAGCCCCGCTAAAGTTGGTGCCTCCCAGGGCCGCAAAGGCTTGACCAATGACGTGAAGATTGCGAAATTTAGGAGCGTCTCGGCAAATACAGCGATTGACATACAAAGAAAGCAACAGGCTGGCGGCAGCGACAACGAAAGCGACAGCGCCCACCATCGCAAAGGCGCTAGCAACCGCGACAGCGATACCGAACGCGATCGCACCTGAGACCGCTACCGCATCTGAAACGGCGAAAGCGACGGCGACAGCGCCAGTGCCAACAAAAGCGCCAGCGCCCGCAACAGCGCCTGCAAAAGCGCAAGAGACCGCTAAATTGAAAGCCATCGAGATCGCTTCAGTTCTAGTGCCAGCAATAGCGACAACAACCGCAACCGCAACCGTGACCGTAACCGCGACGGCGAAAGCAATGCTGCCCAAGGCTCGGATGGTGAATCCTTGTTGGGCGATCGCGAAAAAGGTAAACGCGACCAGGATCGTGCTGGCGATCGCGGCAATGAAATCTGCTGTGCCGCCTGTGTTGAAATAGAAACCAATGACGTAGCCTGCAAATCCCTGTAGCGATCCTGCCAAAGCCGCAATCACAATAATCAAGGCAATTTGGCTAGCCATCCAGCGACGCTGTAGCCCACCCCTGGCATAGCAAAACGCGGCCTTTTGCAAATTGGCATTAATAAACCGCGCACTGCGGATGTCTGCCCCGGTAAAGTTGGCGGCTGACAGGTCGGCATTGCGGAAGCTGCAGCCGCGCAAGATGGTTCCCCGAAAGTCACGCTCACCTGCTGCGTAGAGTCGCAAAACTTCCTTGGCTTTGAGTGGCTGCCCGTGATGCTTGCCGCGATCTGACATGGGAATTCGGAATGCGGAGGTTGGAGTGAAAAAGGCTAGCTCAAAGTTTCAAACTCCAGTCTCTCTGAGACTAGTCCTTATATTAAATCCAATTTTCCGCAAACCCAATTCTTGAAGTGAGGTTAACCTGTCCACCAGCATTAGGCGGGTCCATTCTTGCCCCACGCAGAATGGACCCGCTTAAATGCTCTAGTCGCCTAGATGGTGGGGCGATTTTCGGCTGCGCCAAACACCAAATAGTGCAAGAAGCCAGATATCAGGCTACCGCTGTTGACTGCTGCCGCGACATCGGGATTAGCGGCAAGATAGGCGCTTTCATCAAAGCGTTGCCCCGGATCACGGCCTTCTCCCGTACCAAACAGAATAAAATGCTCTAATCCACTGGCAAAGTCACCTTGCTCAATCCCTGCCGCAACGTCTGGGTAGCGTGCACTGTAATCTACTTCATCAAACAGCAACGCCTGACGGGTGCGGTTTTCGTACAGGCCAAAACCGACAAAATGCTCAAAGGCGCTGCTAGAGTAGCTACCTGACAGCTTCCAATCATGCCAACAATCTCCTCGAATCACCAACTTGTCAAAACCTGAATGCCTCTGCAAGTATTGGTGGAAAAACAGATGTCCTGGAGAGAAGAGGTAGAGGCTGGTGGAGTTTTTGCTTACCCTACGGTGCTGCTTCTCTGTTGCAAACACTGACTCTGCGTCTTAACGTTGATGCACCTGAGGTCGTAGCAAAGACTATTCTTCAAGAACTTGGCTGGTCGTAGACATCAATCAAGTTTCCTTGGGCAACAAATTTAGCAAAGAAGCAGGTAGAACACGATGTAACCAAGCTTCCCATACGGCGTAGTTTCGCTGGTACTGAACACCGCCTAGAATCATCAAAACGCCAACGAAAGAAAGAGCAATGGGAAACAACAAGGCATCTTGAAAGACGCTGAATGCCAAGTAGCCTAAGTAGCGCAAAACACCCATTCCACCGAATAGAGCAAAGACGCGTCGCCGAAGCAAGATGGAGAGCCCAATTAAAAATAAGTTAATTAGACAATAGAGAAACCCCTCCCATTCGCTCCCCGGGCCCATGAACGTCATACCACCCCAAAAAGCCATGAGTCCCGATAGATATAGCCAAAAAGCAAAGTCGCCCTGACTGCGGCGGATACGACGATCAATGAGAAAAGCCACCACAATAGTGGCTAAGCCAAACCAAAAAGACACCCAAAGCCGTTCATCCCAGGTGTAGCTTTCTTTGCCAAAGATGAGTGGTGTTAGATCCATCGACATGTACCACAGCGTATAAGCGATGGGAGCCGTGATAAAGGGAAAGCGAATCCACCGCAGCGCGAGCAATCCCGCCAGGATTGTGCCGACTTCCATATAAAACCAACTGGCTTTCACCCAGACATGGTAATTGCTGTAACTGCCAGGATCATCCTGTGGCCAAATACCGACCATACGTTGAAAGCCATAGATTGCCAGAGGGACGATGCAGACAGCAACCGTAGTCAACAGACCGCCGGGAATTTTGAGCTCCTGGTTAAACCATAGATGCCATCCTGCCGACGTAAAAATTGCGACATAGATAGACGCGAGCATAAAAATACCGCTGCCGCCAAGCTGCTCCCAGGCAAGATTCATTAATAAAGACATGCCAGCAATAACGATTAAGGCACCAAAGTAATAAGCAACATTGGTGAAATTAAACTGAGGGATGTCCTTTTGTCGTTCGCGCCACGCTTGCCAAAGTCGTTCAGCGGTTTCTGGCTGAATGATGTTTTCATTCACAGCCCATTCCAAGTCATGTCGCTCGATTTTCATTAGTAGTCTTTCCTAATTACGATTGGTTAGGCATCATGCCCCAGCACACCAATTGGCACGGGAGCGATCGCCGATATTTTTGAAAGGTCGTTTTGACCTAATAGAGGATGACCATAGCTGCTGTTTCAATTCATGGCCTTACCATGCCAGAGCATCCTCTGCAGTGAATATGAGCAGGTCGAGCTGTCCCTTAGTCCGCCGTAGAGTGTCGTAGGAGGTAGAAGTACGTCGAAACAGGGCGAAGAATATCGAAGTAGAGCGAAGTTTTTGGGGTGCGTCCGATGAGAGGCATCCCGTCAGCGTTGATGCGTCGGCTACTGACGGTTGCCGGAATCTGCTATTGGCCCTGGCGGTAACGAAGTCTCTATCAGCCTGGACCAATAATGCATAAATTTCTTCCTTAACGATTGGCCTCATTGGCTGCCGCTGCGGCAATCAGCATCCTCTCAATGGGGTAAACATGATGCGCCGTTGAGCCGCATGTTTCTTGCAGTGGTGGCGTTTGCTCGTGAAAAGGCTACATTTCGTGGAGGCAGGGGAGCCGGGCGATGGGCTTTGGGGAAGCATCTGTAGTCCGAGGGCAGGGTATTACTGACCTAATATGGATTCTCCACACTCTGGCTACATATCCGGCTCCCCGGCTCCCTTGCTCCCAAAGCTCTCCATTCCGATCTGTAGTGCTATCCCGGAGAAATGGTATAAATTGAGTCCGTCACGATAGCCCGTCGCATTTACCACTACCATCTCTGAAAGGAAGCCGAAATCTCAGACATTGCTTTAACAGCGAATGAGCGATCGTCCTCGTCTTTAAACGATGAAGGTTGAGTCATTCCTAATCTGCAAATCGTCATCTCGATCGCTTGTCAGCTTTAGCAATCAGCAGTTGGTGAACAAACCCTATTTGTTGTAGTCCTTTTCATCCTTGAGGATGGCACGGCCCAGTCCTGAATCTTTTCTTATCTGCAATATCCGACTGTGCTTGACCGATTACAGACGGTCGAGGCGGCGACATCAACTTCTTTACGGTGAGAGCCGATGCGCCCATGGATGCACGATGCGAGTTTCAAATCCGCTCCAACAGCACACCCTGGCTATCTTGTAGCGTCAAGTCGTTAAGGTTACTGACGTTTAGGCCGGGGGTTGCGATCGCCACGCGCCATTGGGCTAACTCCACGGCCAGCAATGCTTCAAGGTTGAGGGCGATCGGACCGCCTCCCATATGCGTCACAATGGCAATTGCTTCAGAAGCGTCACTTTTTTCGCCGTGCGCATGGGTTCGTAGACCGTAAAAGATTGTCTTTTGATCATCGCTGAGGCGGGATAAGTAGTCAGTTTCTGAAAGGTTTTGTCTTAACCAAGCATGGCTATGACGATACTGCCTGACTGCTAAATTGAAGCGAGTTTGTTGATGATCAAGGGTGGCGGCAAAATGACTTACGTTGCAAAGGTCATTGCAGTCTTCCATATAGGCT
>JBCCNE010000418.1:0-4710 GCA_039026015.1 Cyanobacteria bacterium P01_C01_bin.70
ATCAATTCTCTGTTAGAGATGCATTCTCAAAATCTTAACGGCGTTTCATTACAGGTGCGATCGGTCAATCTTAACGATTTGGTCAAGGACATTACTGAAGACCTCGAGCTGCGGCTTAAACAGGCGCGAGGTTTTATGGTGATTTCATTGCCTGCTGATCTGCCGCGCGTGAGCGCCGATACGCTACACCTACATCGCGTTTACGACAACCTAATTTCAAATGCTTTGCGGTACAACCCATCTGGCGTGTGTGTGACACTCGATGCCAGTCAAGAAGGGCAATACCTGCGCTGCACAGTCAGCGATGACGGTGAGGGCATTCGTAAGCTAGCGGCAGGTGATCTCCCGTCAGCTTCGGACCAACCGCCTCAGACCGACCCCAATCAGTGGGTTTTCGATCGCTACAGCCGTGGACGCAATCATCATCAGTCACTGCACCTGGGTCTAGGACTCAACATCTGCAAGCAGATTGTGGAAGCCCACGGCGGGCAAATCGGCGTGGAGAGTCAACTCAATCAGGGCACCACGTTTTGGTTTACTTTGCCAATTGATCCGGCTCTGCAATGAGGTCCGGACTGCGTATTCTGCATCCGGCAATATTGCTGAATTAGGCGCACAGCCTGCCATCCTCCATGTGGAACTGGCGCTTGGCAATGTCCAGAATACGCGTGTCGTGGGTAACCAACAAGACGGTGCAGTGCTGCTGGTGGGCCAACTGTTGAATCAGGTTCACCACGTCGCGTCCGGAATGGCTATCGAGGGATGCAGTCGGTTCGTCAGCGAGCACGATTTTGGGCTCTGAAACGAGGGCACGGGCGATCGCCACCCGCTGCTTTTGGCCCCCAGATAGCTGGTCAGGATGCTTATGACTGTGTTCCCCAAGACCGACTGTTGACAACATGGCGTACGATCGCTCACGCCGCTCTTTTTGGGAAAGCTTATGCAGCTTCAGGGCCATCTCTACGTTTTCAGCGGCGGTCAAACAATTCAGCAGGTTGTGAGACTGAAAAATAAAGCCAATCTGATTGCGCAACTTGACCAGTCGTCGTTTCTTAGCGCCCATTAGTTCTTGTCCCAAAATCTGTAAACTGCCCTCCTGCACAGATCGCAGTGCTCCCATCAGCGTTAGCAACGTCGTTTTGCCACTGCCAGAAGGGCCAGTGAGCAGCACAATTTCACTCGGATACAGCACCAGGGTAATGTCACTCAGGACGGTGCGGCGCAGGGTGCCCTTGCCGAAGCTGTGGGTGAGATTTTGGATGGTGACGGTGGGGTGCATGGTGGGTGGATGAGGAGTAACGGGGGGATGAGTGATGGGAGGATGGGTCAGGTAACAGATGACAGGTAACAGGAAGAAACCAAGAACCAAGAACTATTTCCTGTTCCCTATTCCCTATGGCCTATTACAAAAACCAAGGACCAGATACCTAAAAAACGTCGGCAGGGTCAGCAGATTGCAGGCGACGGATGGCGATCGCCCCCGACGCGCCACACATCACTAGGGTCAGCACAAACACCTGTAGGGCGACGGCTCCCTTCATCGCGAGGGGAATGCGGGTCAGGACCGTGAGCACTTGATACAGCCCCACCGAGGCGACGAATCCGGGGATAAAGCCCAAAACCGCGAGCAGCATGGCCTCCATCAGCACGACTCGCAGCAGTGCGCCATCGCTGTAGCCCATCGCTTTGAGGGTGGCGTATTCGGGCAGGTGGTCGCTGATGTCGGTGTAGAGCACCTGATACACAATAACGATGCCGACCACGAAACCAACGGTGCTGCCAAAGCCAAAAATGATGCCAATGGGATCGCTAGCCGTGAATCGGTGTTCTTTGGCAATTAGCTCATCTTGAGTGAGCACTTCGACCGTTTCGGGCAGACGGGCCTGCAGTTGAGCTTGCACCGTGGCGCGATCGCTGCTTGGTTCAAGGGTAAGCACCCCTAGAGTGACTTGCTCCAGACTGTGGTTGCCGTACCAGCGGGTATACGTCAGGTCGCTCATCACCACAGTGCCTTTTTCAATCACGGTGCTGCCCAGACTGAACAACCCCACGACCGTCACGCGTCGACGCGCCATCAAAGTTTGGACGTCTCCAGTTGCCGTCCACTGCTGGGGAATGTCGCCCAGAGAGGGCTGTGAGAGTTCGTCGAAGAGTACGGTCTGGGGGGTGCCCAGGCGATCTCGTTGCGCATCCACCTGGGGCAAATCCAGTACCGGTTGAGCCGGATTGAAGGCAACCACCCGTACCTGAGTGCCAAAAACATCGTCATTCTGACCGGGCTCCACAGCCGCAGCCAACTGCTCGGGGTTAGTCCAGTTCGCCATATTCAAATACAGCGGCGCTGCCGTCGCTACTCCCTCCACCGCATTGGCTTGCAACAGGTAGGCCCGTGGCAACGAAGAGGGGAAGCGCAATGTGGGACTAAAAGAGGACATCAAAAACAGGTCGCCCCGTAGGTTTTCGTGCAGGGTGGTGGTGCCGTCTGAGATCAGGGCCTCTAACCCCAGCATGGTGAACATGAGAATGTTGGCAAAGCTCACTCCAGTCAGCGCCACCGCTAGACGTACCTTTTGGTGAGACAGCTGCGCCCAAGCGAGCGGTTTGCCAAGGTGTGAGAAGAGGGATTTCGGCATGATCTCTACTTTGCAACTACAACAAATTCAAACTTGCCAAGCATCGTCGAGTGATTGCTTGCCTTGCTTCAAGATCTGATTCATCTTGAATATCAATATTGGTGGCAAAGAAATAAACATTGTCATCTTGTTCTAGATAACCGACATACCAACCTACGTTGCTAGCCACCGCCCAACCCGTTTTTGCGCGCATGGTATAGTCTGGCGTTTGCTCCACAATCATGATGTCTTTAACGATAGCGATTGTGTTTTCGGAGAAGGGCAATTCGTTCTTATACAAACGTTTTAAAAACCGAATTTGTTCCTGTGGAGTAATGTGAAGATCTCCATTCAACCAGAAAGTGTCAATTTCTGCCGCATCGCCGATATTTTGATTGCCATAACCGATATCGGTAATCCATTCCTGCATTTGTTCATAACCAATACGGCGGGCTAGCACTTGATAAAACCAGACCGCTGAAGTCTGAAAGGCCAATCGGATATTCAGATCACGATTCCAAGCGGGATAGCTTTGAGTAATGCCATCCCAAGTCAAAATAGAGATGTCATTCTCTATAGCCTGAGTTTCTAGAGCAATCAGTGAATTAGGAATCTTGAAGGTTGAAGCTGGCAAAAAAGAGATTTTATTGCGAGCAGGGTTATGTTGATATATCAGATTTTTATTAAGATCAAAAATTAAAATCGAACCTTCAATACCTAAGTCTTCAAAATGCTCAGAAAAATTAGGATTTTCATGATTGTTTAGCTGGGAAATACTGAAATTTGAAGATTGAGAATTGGCTTCAGCTAGAGCAATTTTTCCGGAAAAGAAAGTAAAAAATCCACTCAGAATAATTAAGCTGATAAGGCGAGCTGCTTGGTTCATTTTTTGGATCGAATCCGTTTTTGGATGTGTTAATGCCGGGAGGATTTTAGAATAATCTCAGACGTCTTGAAGGCAGGAGCGCCAACGCCAATCATTGCTTGTCCACTGGACCGCAAAACAGCCGTTTTAACTATCTGCCGCCACCTCATCTTTAATCGCGATCGCGACCCTTACCTGCATTCCTGTTAGGGCCGCTACGGCATCGCTGGCCTTATCATCCAGACGAACTGTTACCGTGACCACGCGGGCATTAACATCCTGAGTAGGGTCGGCTTCCCCTTCACCAAAACTGGCGGTGCCGATTTGCAACCCGATCTGATCGACAGTACCGGTTAGATCTTGAGCCACGCCGCCATATTCACTGGTAACCGTGACCGCTTGGCCAAGACTGACTTGACGAATATCGGTTTCGTATACCTCTGCCAACACCATCATCTGGTCAGTTTGGGCCAGTTCCACGATGCCCTCTTGGGTATTGACCTGCTCGCCCACCTGGGTGTTGATTTTGAGAATCTGTCCGGCAACGGGGGCGCGCACCATGACGTCATCAAGATCTGCTTGCCGCTGGGCGACCTGCATTTGAGCCTGTTCGAGCTGAGCTTGGGCGATCGCGATCGCTTCTGGCGTAGTTTGACGCAGTTCGGCTAGACGCGCTTGTTCTTCGTTAATCTCCGCCTGCAAGGTGGTCTCCGTTTCGCCTAAAGCCGCCTGCTTTTGCGCCAGCTCGGCCTGAGCCGTTTCGTAGTTGCGCTGGGCAATATCCAATTGAGAGCGGCTTTCAGCTCCCATCGCAGCAAGTTCTTGATAGCGCTGGTAGTTAACTTCGGCTTCCCGCAGAGTGGCTTGAGCCAGTGAGATATCGGCCTGGCGCTGCTGCGTTTGGGTCGCGAGCTGCACCGACAACCGCTCGATCTTGGCCTGTTGCGCCTCTAGAGATGCCGATTTGACACTGCCAGTTTCAATTTGAGTCAATTCGGCCTGGCGCTGCTTCACCAGAGCATGGGCGGCCTGCAGATCGGCTTGCCGACGCTCAGCTCCTTGAAGCACGGCAATCACTTGTCCGGCCTCAACGCGATCGCTCTCCGCCACGCGAATCTCATTCACCCGACTATCTGCCGCATTGGGCACCGATAGCCGAATTACCTCACCCTCTGGCTCAATCCGTCCCAGCGCTACTACGGAGTCGAGTTCAACTGCGATTGGTACTGCCTC
>JBCCNE010000419.1:0-4707 GCA_039026015.1 Cyanobacteria bacterium P01_C01_bin.70
ATCGCTGACTGGAAGAGTTCTGAACTGTTCAGATAGTCTGCCACCTTGCGGTAGGTCAGCGCTTGGACAGGATTAGTAAAAGGGATTGACATGTGGGGAAGGTGAGTAATACGAGTAGGTGAAGTGGTGAAGATGTAGGTGGGTGCCTGGGTTTGGGGTTTTCGCTCTGCTGCGCGCAGGCAAGATCCTACGGTTTTAGCATGCCGCACTTTAAACTCTGGAACACCAAACCCTCAATTTTCCCTCTCTATTCTTACAGCCGATTGCAAAAACACAGCGCTGACTAGGAAACCTAGCTATATTGGTTGATTGAAAGTTGAGCGCTCGCCTATGAATTTCACAGATGTTCAACGACAGCTGAAGGTCTTCATTTCCTATTCCCACCGTGATGAAGAGTTTAAAAAATCTCTCGAAGATCATCTCGCCGGGTTGAAAAATTCCGACAAGATCCAAATCTGGCAGGACCGCAAAATCATTGCGGGAACAGAGTGGAACCAGCAGATTTTAGAAGAATTCGATGCCGCTGACATCATATTGTTGCTGATTAGCGCCCGCTTCTTAAACTCAGAATTCTGCTATAGCAAAGAAATGAAGCGGGCCATGATGCGCCACGAGCAGCAGGCAGCCAGGGTCATTCCCATCATTTTGGCTCCCTGTGTCTGGATCAGTGCCCCTTTCTCAAAACTAGGCGTGTTGCCCACCGATGGTAAAGCCATAACCGAATGGAGTAACCCCGATTCGGCTTACACGGACGTCGCGAGAGGCGTTGCTCGGGCCGTCGATCATCTGATCGATATGAAGTACGGCTCTGCTCCCAAAGCCGATGACGGCTGGGGCACACCACCGCCCCAAGGCACATCGGGAAATACAGGCCAGCTAGACTCTAAGCCATTGGAGGCAGCGACATCTTCAGCCCAGGATGCCCCGTCGCCAAAACCGCTCAATGCGACTCAACAGCGGCTGGCGCTGTTTCAACTGCTGTCGAGCCTGCCGGGGCCAACTTTTGATGCCGTGGTTTATGCCTTGAATGTGCCGCCGCCGTTAATGCCACCGGCGATCGCCCCCCAGGGGCAGCGGGTACCGGCGCTCTTAAATTGGGCTAACAGTCCAGTGGGCTGCGGTCTAGAGGAATTGGAGGCCGTGATCGAGACCATCCTTGATACATGACGGCAGTCTCGATCAGCGCCCTAGCCCCTGCCAAAACCATGGCATATCGCAACTGAAATACCGCATTTTTGAAGCTATGAAGGGGCAAAAAATGACCTGAAACCATTGTGGTCCGTTAAAGCCGCGCCCTCACCTGGCCAAGAAAGGCGATAATTCTAATCATTCGCTAAGGCTTTTCTGATGAGCAGAGCGTTATCTGGTGCGGGGGGGTAATCGACCTCGCTGACAGCTCCAATCCCGGCTGTACAAGGCGTCTTGAGGGAAAGAAGATTCTGCTTTGTCGAACAGGAGAAATTTCACAACGGCATTGCCCCAACTTTGATAAGCTAGGGCAATGCTGTTTCAATCTGGATTGATGTCAACGCTTCTCTCTGGTCCATCGATTGAAATAATTGCTATTTTCAAGGCGCTTTCTGAACCTTTGCGCGTCGAAGTCATTGAGCTATTGCGTGAGCAGGAAATGTGTGTGTGTGACCTCTGCGATCGCTTGGGTGTAGCGCAATCAAAACTATCTTTTCATCTGAAAACTCTGAGACATGCGGGTCTGGTGCGATCGCGGCAAGAAGGTCGGTGGATTTACTATCGCCTAAATCTGTCGCGGTTAGTGGAGTTAGAGGAATATCTCGCTGAGTTTCGTCTCCACAGTCCCCGCCTGCCTGCCCGTACCTGTGCTCCTGAAAATTAAACAATCTAGATTGAATTACGGCATCTAGCAACAACTTAGGTTCGTAATTTGTTGACCGCTGTCAAAGCTATGGCAGGCGGGCAATTTGCATGAGCATGCTGAGATGGGAGAGCGGCTTTACAGTAGCGCAAAACCCCTTATCGACGACTTGACAAATTGATTAGATTTGAAATGATGGACAAGTAGGGTTGTGTCATTCTAAAGCCAACCCCTTCCTTAACCTAGCCTTAACGTCTTGACTGTCTGATATTTTATTTCAATTTTGATTAATTCAATTTTGATTGAAATCGCGAGGATTGTATCCGGGTAACTAGCCCCGGTTGGCTGCCGTAGAGCCGCCATCGCCTCTCTGCAGCCCTACAGTTTGTCTGCTAAGAAAGGTCAAAACACCATGTCAACTGGCTCTAAAACAACTTCCAAAGCCGTGCAGGCTGGAGGCCAGCTCAGCTTCTTTGAGCGCTACCTCACCGTATGGGTGGCCCTATGCATTGTCGCCGGCATTTTGCTAGGCCGTTTGTTCCCTGGGGTTGCCGTGGCGCTAGATGCCATGAGCGTCTACCAGGTCTCGATTCCCATCGCGATTTGCCTGTTTTTCATGATGTATCCCATCATGGTAAAAATCGACTTTTCCCAGGCCAAGCGGGCCGCCCAGACCCCCAAACCAGTCATGCTGACCCTCGTGGTGAACTGGTTAATCAAGCCCTTCACGATGGTCATATTTGCCCAATTTTTCTTAGGGAGGCTGTTTGCTCCCCTGTTGGCGGGTACCGAAGTGATTCGCGGGACAGAAGTTACGCTGGCTGATTCCTACATCGCGGGGACGATTTTGTTGGGCATTGCGCCCTGCACCGCCATGGTGCTGATGTGGGGCTATCTCTCATTTAGCAATCAGGGCCACACGCTGGTGATGGTCGCGATTAACTCCTTGGCCATGCTGTTTTTGTATGCGCCGCTGGGTCGTTGGCTGCTGTCGGCCAATAATTTAGCCGTGCCTTGGGAAACCATCGTGCTGTCGGTGTTGGTTTATGTCGGCTTGCCGCTGCTAGCAGGGGCAGTGTCACGCACTTGGATTTTGCGGCACAAGGGGCTTGCCTGGTTTAACGAGGTATTTTTGAAATATCTCAGCCCCCTTTCAGTGATTGCGCTGCTGACGACGCTGGTGCTGCTATTTGCTTTTAAGGGCGACCTGATTGTCAGCAATCCGCTGCATATTGTGCTGATTGCGGTGCCGCTGTTTTTACAGACCAATTTCATCTTTTTGGTTACCTATGTGGCCGGGCAAAAAATGGGGCTATTTTATGAAGATGCGGCTCCAGCGGCGCTGATTGGGGCCAGCAATCATTTTGAAGTGGCGATCGCGACGGCGGTGACCCTTTTCGGTCTCAACTCTGGAGCGGCGTTGGCAACGGTGGTTGGCGTGCTGATTGAGGTACCGGCCATGCTGATACTAGTGGAATTTTGTAAGAAAACTGCCTTCTGGTTTCCCCGCGAGCCGAACAAGGCAACGCTGCCCGACCCTCGCTGTGCCCGACCTTTGGGGTGATTATGTCAACTTTGGTGCAGCAGCAGTACGATCGCTTAGCCGCCATTTACGACCAGCGCTGGCAGTTTTATATCACCAACACCCTGTCCTTTTTGGTGAAATGGGCACCAATTGCCCCGGCAGAAACCGTGCTAGATATCGCCTGCGGGACAGGAGAACTGGAGCGCCTGTTAGTCGAGCGGCACTCCCATCAGTCCATCGTGGGGGTAGATTTTTCGGAATCGATGCTGGCGATCGCTCGCCAAAAACATGCCCATCGGCCTAAGGTTCAGTTTCGCCGGGCGGCCGCCACGGCTTTACCCTGGCAGGCAGCGGAATTTAATGTGGTGGTATGTGCCAATGCGTTTCACTATTTTGAAGCACCGACGACGGCTCTGACAGAAATGGCCCGCGTGCTGCATCCTCACGGGCGAGTGGTGATTTTAGATTGGTGCCGCGACTTCTTAGTCTGTCGCCTGTGCGACTGGGTTTTAGGATGGCTTGATCCGGCCCATAAAAATTGCTATTCCCAGGCGGAACTGCAGGAATTACTCGCGGTGGCAGGATACCGTATCCAACGATCGCGGCGGGTACGTTTTGGGCTGATTTGGGGACTGATGGCGGTGGAGGCGGTGCCAGTAGAGCCCGCTATCGAACAGTAAGACATCCAAAGTTATAAGACATCCAAAGTTGTAAGTAGGAGCAGTTTGATGAAACGAGTCATGTTTGTCTGCAAGAAAAACTCCTCGCGATCGCAGATGGCCGAGGGGTTTGCTAAAACGCTGGGGGCAGGCACGCTTGAGGTGACCAGTTCGGGACTGGAGGCAAGTTCGGTGCGGCCTGAGGCGATCGCCACCATGAAAGCGATCGGTATTGATATCAGCAATCAAACGTCCAATGCCCTGAGCGAATTCCAGCCCGAGAATTTTGACGCTGTGATTTCCCTTTGCGGCTGCGGCGTGAACCTGCCTCCGGAATGGCTTACCCGCGACTATTTTGATGACTGGCAGTTAGATGACCCCGCTGAGCAGCCAGAAATTTTTCCCCGAGTGCGGGACGAGGTCAAAGAGCGCGTTGAGGCGCTGATTGCTAAGTTGACGGCAGAATCGCCAGTGGCCTAGGGGCTGTCATCATTTATACCATTTCTCTGGAATAGCACTACAGATCTGAATGGAGAGCTTTGGGAGCAAGGGGGACGGGGAACAGGATGTGTAGCCAGAGTTTGGAGAATCTGTATTAGCGGTCAAGCCTTAATGCTGAAAGTGGTTCAGCCTCTAGTTAAGTTTAAGAAGCGGGCGCGGCAATGCTGATACCGCAGGCATTCTGACTTTAA
>JBCCNE010000420.1:0-4699 GCA_039026015.1 Cyanobacteria bacterium P01_C01_bin.70
CAAGTTAAACGCATCGTGACCGAAGGGGGACGGGCGATTGGCGTCGAACTGGCCAACGGGCGACGCTATACGGGCGATCGCATCGTCTCGAACGCTACCCGCTGGGATACCTTCCAAACTCTGCTGGAGGCGCCCTTGCCGGCTAAGGAACAGCGCTGGCAGCAGCGCTATGTCGAGGCTCCCAGTTTTTTAAGCCTGCATCTAGGCGTCGATGCCAGCGTCATTCCCCTGGATACCGACTGCCATCAAATCCTGCTGGACGACTGGGCAGCGCTGGAAGCGCCCAACGGCACGATATTCTTGTCTATTCCCACGCTGCTTGATCCCAGCTTGGCCCCCCCAGGGCGACATATCTTGCATACCTTTACCCCCAGTTGGATGGCGGACTGGCAGGGGCGATCGCCCCGCGATTACAGACAGCACAAGCAAGCGCTAGCTCAGCAATTAATTCAGCGGCTAGAACGCCTTTTTCCAGGACTGGCAGCGGCGATCGACCATTGCTCCATTGCCACACCCCGCACCCATCGCCGTTTTTTGGGCCGCCTTGATGGCACCTATGGACCGATGCCGCGACGGCAACTGCCAGGATTGTTAGGCATGCCTTTCAATCGCACCGCTATCCCAGGACTATATTGCGTCGGTGACAGCACCTTTCCTGGCCAAGGGCTCAATGCCGTAGCCTTTTCGGGATTTGCCTGCGCTCACCGCATTAGTGCTGACCTCGGCATTCGGCGATGACAAGGAGGAAACAACCCAGACTTTTCAAGTCAACGGTGGCTGGATACGGCAGTCGGCAGTGGGGTTAAAAAGACCCACAGGACTTATTCATTTCGTATTCTGCTACACCAATCAGCGCCATCAGGTTTATACCATTTCTCCGGGATAGCACTACAGATCGGAATGGAGAGCTTTGGGAGCAAGGGAGCTGGGGAGCCGGATATGTAGCCAGAGTGTGGAGAATCCGTATTACTGAGTCCGCTGTTCGACGACTGCTGCAAAAACATCGAGCGAGACGGATTTGCTCAGGTAATCATCCATGCCTGGCGGCGGGCATTTTTCGCGATCGCTCCTGATTGCATTCGCAGTTAGTCCCAAGACGGGAAGATGCTGATTACCCTCTTCCCGCTGGCGAAACTGTCGCGTTGCTTCAGTCGAGATGTCGTCGGCACGGCGTCAGGTGGCAGCCGAGCCAGCCGCACTGTCTCAGGTAAAACTGTACGGCTGTCACGGCAGCGAGAAGTGTGGCTTGGCCAGCTTGCAAGTCACTTGTCGCCATAGTAGAAGGCGACTTCTTTATCTTTAAGGGGTTTAAACTCGGCGTCTAGCAGCATCTGGTTGAGCTCGTCTTGGGCAAAGTGCTTAGCCCCAATGCGAACGATGCGCGATCGCATGCTGTTTTGCACACCGCTGCGCTGGCGATTGGCTTCTTTGGCCATGACTTTGTGATAAAGAGCCAGCTTGTTTTCGGGGATGGGACTGCCGTCGAGGTCGAGGCCTTTTGCGATCGCGGCGTCAACGGCTTCGGCTCCGCTCAGGGCTGGGGAAGGATTAGACACGATTGAGAAATCACCTCAAAACTGCCTCAGTATCGTACCAAGGGGCGACCGCTCAACGACACGACACTTAAGCAACCATCAGCGCCTTTCCGGCTGCCGAAAACTTTCCCGAGCCGCTAACAGTGGTATTCCCTAAATAGATAACGAAAATTTTTTAAGGTTAACTTAGCAAATCAATCAGGTTTTCCAGTGCATATTTCAGCTTTATTCGTTTAGCGTAATCGCCTTATTTACGCGCAAGATATTCACACGGAAATGACTGATAAACTTACAAATTTAACGTGCATTTATTTTTGTAAACACTCCCTTTCGCGATCGCAATAAATGACCTTCAAGGCTCTTATCCACACTTTACCAAACAGAAAAAATCGATAGCTTCAACGGCTTAGCTGGCGATGCAGCAGCGCCAAGCTGTCCCTGTCTCCATCCTGAATGTTTTAATGAAAAAGGTAGCAGCCATCGTTTACAAAACTCAATGACTATACGACTCAAATCCACGTCTACGAATAATTACGGAATTTGTTATTAGAGCAATAACTTAAAGCTTGCCCGATTTTGAGTGGAAATACTTCTATAAACGCTGACTTCCCTCTTAATTGATATTGCTGTCCCTTGGCGGGAATACTGCTGGCAGGCTCAAAATCTCTCCTTCTCGGGCTAGCACACTTCATGACCCCAGGACACATGCAACCTCCCACCCAATCCCGCTTCAAATTGCCGCTGCAGTGGCTGCTGATTGTTCCATTCGTGGTGCAGATATTTGCGGTGGTCGGGACAGTGGGCTATCTTTCTTTCCAAAATGGACGCAAGGCGGTTAATGATCTGGCTGACTCACTGATTAATAAAGCCAACCGTTCTGTCACCGATCACTTAGAGAGCTATCTCTCTGTGCCTCACCGCATCAATCAAATCAACGCCGATGCCATTCGTACAGGAATGTTGGACATTAACAACCCAGAGCGAGTGACCCAGTTTTTTTGGAGTCAGATGCGGGCTTATGACCTGACCTACATTGGCTACGGCCTAACTGATGGCACTGGGGCCGGGGCCGCAAGGTACGACGGTGAGACGATCACGGTAGAAGAGTGGGAGAGTGAGCTACCTAATAACGTTTCTAACTATGCCGCCGATGATCAGGGACTCCGGGCGGACTTAAATGCCACCTGGGATTATGACCTTTTTAACGAAGCTTGGTATACGCAACCAATCACTGCGGGCAAACCGACCTGGTCCCAAATTTACGTCTGGGAATCGTCCGGAGAACTTCCTTACATCTCGGCTTCTGCCGGTCGCCCCATCTACGACGCCAACAACCAGCTGTTAGGCATGGTCGCAACCGATATCCATCTGCTGAAGCTGAGTGACTTTCTGCAGGATGTGGATATTAGTCCGTCAGCTCAGATTTTCATCATCGAACGTGATGGCATGCTCATCGCAAATTCTGGTGACTATCCCCCGTTTAAAGGCAAAGGAGAGGACATTGAGCGCATCAATGCGTTAGAAAGCTCTGATCCGATCATTCAGGATGTCAGCCAAGAGCTGCAGACAGAGGCGGAAAATTGGCAGCAAGTAACCACCAGCCAAAAACTAAAGCTGCAGGTGCAGGGTGAGGAAAGCTACGTCTGGGTTGAGCCCTGGCAGGATGAGTTTGGGCTTGACTGGATGGTGGTAACCGTGGTGCCTAAGTCAGACTTTATGTCTGAAATCATTGCCAATACTCGCACGACTATTCTGCTATGTCTTGGCGCTTTGGCAGTCGCTACCATGCTAGGCATCTATACGTCTCGACGGATTACTCAACCGATATTTAAGCTCAGTCAGGCGAGTCAGACACTAGCGGCAGCGGCCCGCGATCGCTTTGCCACCCAACAGGTTCATGTCGAAGATCAAGCTCCCCTGACAATTGATTTAAAGCGGGCAGGCATTCAAGAGCTAGACGCGTTGGCCGACTCTTTTAGCCAAATGGCGCAGCAGCTGCAGCAAACCTTTGTGGAGTTGGAAACCTTAAATGAGGGCTTAGAAGATCGGGTCGAACTGCGCACCCAAGAACTCCAGGCCACTCTGCAAGAGCTACACCGAACTCAGGCCCAGATGCTGCAAAGTGAGAAAATGTCTGCCTTAGGACAGATGGTGGCCGGAGTCGCCCATGAAATCAACAACCCGATTAACTTTATTTTTGGCAATCTGACCCATGCTCAAACCTATGTCAGTGATTTATTAGAGCTGATAGAGCTTTATCAGCGTAAGCAGGCGGACATCGATCCGGAGGTTGAAGAACTGGCAGACTCCATTGACCTCGACTTTATGATCGAAGACTTGCCCAAGCTGATGGAGTCCATGCGGATAGGATCTGAGCGGATCCGCGGAATCGTGATGTCTCTGCGCACCTTCTCAAGACTAGATGAGGCAGAGTTCAAAGAAGCTGACATTCACGATGGCATTGACAGCACCCTTATGATTCTGCAACACCGTACGAAGGGGAAACCCGACCAGCCAGCCATCGAAATTGTTAAGGACTACGCCACGCTGCCTTTGGTGGAGTGCTATCCGGGTCAGCTCAACCAGGTTCTGATGAATATTCTTTCTAACGCCATTGATGCTCTAGAAGAAAAGTTTGCTCTGTCCAAAAAAGAGCCGATTGATCCTTCAGCATCTGCTGATAAAACTCCCATGATTCATATCCAAACTCGTCGGACAGCAGAGGATTCGGTACTGATTTCGATTAAAGACAATGGCCCAGGGGTTTCGACAGACTTGGGCAATCGCTTGTTTGAGCCCTTCTTCACGACTAAGCCGGTAGGCAAGGGCACAGGTATGGGCATGGCCATCAGCTACGAGATTATTAATCAGAAGCATCAAGGATATCTCACCTATACCTCGACGCCTGGAGAGGGCACTGAGTTTGTCATCAAAATTCCCATCCGTCAGGCAGAGCTTGCCGCTGCCGACAAACAGACTTCACAACACTCAGTGACCGCTGAGCTCAAAACTCAGCCTTAGAAGTGATTTGTAAACTCCGTAAACGTCATTAATGCTAAGGCATTCATACTTTTAAGTGAGGCTAGCAGGGAACGGCTTAGGGGATATCGGCCAAGGCGATAGACTGACTCCAGGAAGCCTGTCGTTTACGAATTTATTTTCAG
>JBCCNE010000421.1:0-4676 GCA_039026015.1 Cyanobacteria bacterium P01_C01_bin.70
ACAAGCGCCGAAGCCATTGGCTGGAATGGGTTGACGGCATTTAGCCCACTGGCAGAGGAGACAGGCGAAACTGACGATGCCGATGAGGACGATGACAGTATTGATGTCGGCGACGAGGTCGATGATGACGTGGATGACGCCGACGATGATGACGGCGATAACGACGATGCCGTCGATGATCAGGCTGATGACGATGGCGGTGCCGCCGATGATGATGACACTGACTCCGCAGATGATGTCGGCGATGACGGCGATGACGCCGATGATGATGACGTCGATGATGCTGATAGCGGCGATACCGATGATCAGGCTAATGACGACGGCACGAATAATGTCGACAACGGCAATGTCGATGATGGCGCTGATGAAGGCGACGATGCCACAGATGATGCTGACACCGGCAACGATGTCGATGGTGATGATATGGCAGATGCGGGCGACGACGCGGATGGCGACTCCTCGGATGACCCAACTGATAGCGAAATTGCGGACGAAATTGATGAGGGTGAGGACTCTGAATCCATCCCCGAACCTGGCTTAGTGGCTGGCCTGTTGGTAGCTCTGACAGGGGCCATTTGGCGAAAGCGCTCTGCTCAATAGTTTCGCCTTCTTTAAGTTCGCGGCTGTGAAGCGTTTGCCTGAGCTGCTACTCACTCCCGAGAGCCCCAATGATTCAGGGGCTTTCGGGAATTTTGATAAATTTAGAGTTGGCCAGCAATACCAGAGCCCTCTCCTTAGCAAGCGTTAGGCGAGATATTCTCTGGAGATAAATATTCCTGCCATTGGGTTGATATCAGAGCCCAGAACCCAGCTTGGTTTTTGTGAGTTTCCCTGCACCCAGTCCAATCTGTGTGACAAACTTTTGCGGTGATTTCTTGCTTAAAAATCTCAGTAACTGTTGGCTTGGTCCTTGATAAAAGCTTGAATTTCCGAGACGACCCAAGCTTTTTCTGGATTGGAGAGGGGAGTGCCAAACTTATGAATCTGTGTCCCAGCGCTGAGGGCGATGGTTTTTACTGGACGACTGTTTTGCGTGTAGGCCGTGGTTAGTTCAGCGCTGTAAAGATCTCTAGCGGCCCCAGTATGCTCCTGTTTCCATTTGAAAAGCTGACGGGTCAGGATATAACGATCGCCCTTAACCTCCAAGGTCGTCTTTCCGGCGAGCGCATTCAGCACCATCCACATCAGGCCTGCCCCAACGGCCCAAAATGGCAGCGCAAACAGTACAAAGAAAATTGGTGCCCCGCCGAATGCAGCGGCACTCGTCCATACCAAAATAAAGCCATTCCAAAAGAGGGCAAATGTGGCAATGCTGGCAGTTTCGCCGCTGAAGCTAGCAGGCGGTATTTGCAACGATAGGCAGCGGCGACTGCGACTCAGCTTGATTTTGCTGCCCGAGGGCTGATGTCGGGAGATCGCCGAGTCGCCACTATGCTGAGCTTGCCCTCGTTGCCTCGGGGCAGTCGGTTGAGTGAGAGCATCGTACGCCGCCTCTGCGGAGACAAACCGATCTTCTAACAGCGGCTCCAACAAACCGTCTAGCCAGTTAGCCAGGGAGTTGGACACCGACACCGCCGAACGGAACTCGATTTTGAGCCGCTTTTGGGGCAAATCACCGGGGTTTTGATGAGTCAGCAGGTGCAGTAGGGTTGTGCCCAGGCCATACAGATCGGTGGCAGGATAGGCCTGGCCGCGAAACTGTTCGGGAGCCATGTAGCCGTAGGTGCCCACCACCGTGCTGCCAAAAGCCGTGGCTTCACGGTAAACCGTTTGTACGGCTCCGAAATCGACCAGATAAATGCGGCCATCGGCACGGCGAATAATGTTTTGCGGCTTGATGTCGCGGTGGATGATCGGCGGATTTTGATCGTGCAGATATTGCAGCACCTCTAAGATTGCAGCGGCAATGCGCTCGATTTCAGACTCGGTGAAGCGATCGCCTGCGGCTACCAACTCTGCGAGCGACTGGCCCTCAGCAATTTCCTGGGCAATATAAAACAGTCGATTGTCAGCGGTATCAACCTGAAAATAGTCCACATACTTTGGAATGGCCGGATGATTAAGCCCCTCTAAGACTTGAGCCTCGCGCTCAAACAGTTCCAGCTTTTTCCAGTCGCTTAAGCCTTTTAACGACAGCTCTTTAAGCGCTACCTGTCGGCCAGTAAACGCATCCTCAGCCCGATACGTTATGCCGCTGCCGCCCCGACCCAGCACGCCTAAAATCTTGTACCGTGACTGAATCAACGTACCGGCAGGCTGTATATCGGGCATGGCTTTGACGCATAAAGCAGGGGCGACTGTCTCCAGTGTGCCCGTCGGCGCTGGCTTTCTAATACCTAGGCAGGGCCAGGAACCATTGATTTTGTCACGGTGGTTTGCTGTTCAGCGATGATGCCGCTTGAACTGGGTGGAGATTTTGTGTCCAGTCTTAAATGAGCTATGAGCGATCGCTAATGTAAAGCACATAATCGGGCACTTGTTCGGCTCGGTAGGCCCCCACCCAGACTTGATAAATGCCGGGCACCCAAGCGCCAGCAATTGCAGGATTTTTACCGCTGCTATCATCGTTGCACCAAACGCCGCCAGGGCCGGAGATGATCAAGGTGGTATCGAGATCTGATTCGACCCGCATTTCCAAATTCGAAAAGTTGGAGTCTAGGGTGACCTCTTCATGGGGCACTTCAGAGATATAGCCAAGGCATAGCCCAGTAGGACTATTGGCGGTCTTAACTACCTCGGCTGCGGGGCGATCGCCGCCTCCTGTACCTTCTAACACTGCGGGATTGGGAGTAAACCCAACTGCTAGCCTAACAAACGGCGTTTGGGCTGCGGCCGAACGCCTTCCTAGCCCTTCACCAAGGCCAAATAGCAGGCTGCCGAGCAGGCCAGCCGCTGCTAAGTGACCAGAAATCCGGAGTATGTTCATAGGGAACCTTACATAGACTGCGTGATTCTTTACCGGTAGACGACTCTAATTTTGCGACAGTTCCAGAGCGGCTTTCAACCGAGGAATATCGAATTTTCGCTGATGCAAAATCAACCATGACGCCATCAGATCTGGCCCCTGCATATCTCCCATCAGCGCCGCCCGCAGCGATTTCATCATCAAGCTTTTTTTGATGCCCTGGGTTTTGACCACCTCGTTGACCAGGGCCTTACCGGTGTCGAGGTCGTCGAGGGCAGTGCCCGACTGCAGCTTGCCAAGCGTGGTTTGCAGCAGTTCCGCAACGCCGTCCTGATGCAGTTGCTTAGCCGCCGCCTCAGAATAGTTCATTAATTCAGAAAAGAAAAAACGCCCCTGCTCAACCGCATCGGGCAAGCGGGTAAGACCCGGGCCAAGCAGTCCTGCCAGAGTCGTCAGCCAGTCTTGGTCAGCGGCTAAGTCAAAAGCATAGCCCGCTGCCTGCCAATGGGGAACTAGCAAATCCACTAATTCGGCGGCCGGGATTTGGTGCAGATATTGACTATTCAGCCAGTCCAGTTTGTCCCAGTCAAACTTGGCTCCCGCCTTGTTGACGCGATCGAAGCTAAATTTTTTCGCTGCTGCTGGCAGCGTAAACACCTCTTCGCTATCGGGAGCTGACCAGCCCAACAGCGTCATATAGTTCGCCAGTGCCTCAGCAGTAAAGCCCATGTGCTGAAAATCAGAGATGGCAGTGACGCCATCTCGCTTGGAAAGCTTTGCTCCCTGTTCATTCAGAATCAGAGGCGTGTGGGCAAACTCAGGAACGGTGCCTCCCAAAGCTTCATACAGCAAAATTTGCTTGGCGGTGTTGGCAATGTGGTCTTCGCCGCGAATAACGTGGCTGATTTGCATGTCCATGTCGTCTACCACCACGGCCAAGTTGTAAAGGGGCTGGCCAATGCTGTCTACCGAAGAGGCTCGCGCAATTACCAGGTCGCCACCCAGATCACTGCCTTGCCAAGTCATGGAGCCACGCACCAAATCCTGCCACTGAATGGTGCGATCGCCATCAATTTTAAAGCGAATTACCGCTTGACGTCCTGCCGCCTCAAAGGCCCGCTGCTGTTCCTCAGTTAGGTCGCGATGACGGTTGTTGTAGCGCGGCGCTTGGTTTTTGGCTTTCTGAGCTGCCCGCATCTGGTCCAGCTCTTCGGGGGTGTCGTAGGCGCGATAGGCTAACCCTTTGTCGAGCAGGGTTTGGATGGCCTGTTGATATAGGTCCAGCCGCTGGGACTGAAAGAAGGGGCCTTCGTCCCAATTTAAGCCGAGCCACTGCAGGCCCGCAGTAATGTTGTCGGTAAATTCGGGGCGCGATCGCTCCGTATCCGTATCCTCCACCCGCAAAATAAACTGTCCGCCGTGATGGCGGGCAAACAGCCAGTTAAACACTGCGGTACGAGCGGTACCAATGTGCAGATTGCCAGTAGGGCTAGGCGCAATGCGCACGCGGACAGTCATAGAAAGGAAAAGCGAATAACGATAGTCTCTTATTTTAGAGGGTGAAGTTTATCGTTTGGGGTGATTGTGGAAAAAAGCCGATACAGTGCTCGGCCCCTTGGGCAATTAGATATTTAAGACATGCAAAAACTCAATTGCCTACGCTTAAGCGTTTTGGAGAGCGGCCGCGAAATTGTAAATTGGAGATGACCTGCACTCTGGTAACACCGTGAAAGCGATTACTCTGCTTGGCTCCACCGGCTCCATTGGCACC
>JBCCNE010000422.1:0-4671 GCA_039026015.1 Cyanobacteria bacterium P01_C01_bin.70
ATTACCGAGGGGATTAACACTCGAATTAAGCTCATCAAGCGTCAGGGATATGGCTTTCCCTGCTTCCCTCATTTCCGGCTGCGGCTGTTAGCTTGCTTAGGCCGTTCATAATCAGTAACACACCCAGTCACGCAGAGCCTCCAAGGCCCTCAAAGCCTCTATACCAGGGGCAGCAGAACATAGTACTTGGAGTCAGCTTTGGTTTAGAAAAGCCGGTAGCTATTGCAATTGTCGATTTAGACAAAGACCAGACGATCACCGCTAGGAGCGCTAAACAATTACTGAGAAACGACTACGAACAGCTGAGTGCTTACCGACACGAGCAGCGACACAACTCAAGTCAGCGACGCAAAAATCAGCGGCAGCGTAAAAGTGCAGAAATCTCAGAGCATCGTAGAGGGCTGCATATTAATCGCCTGCTGGCAAAAGCAATTGTGAATTTGGCCCAAGAATACCAGGCAGGCTTCATTGTGCTGGCTGATTGCAAAGGCATTCGCGATCGCATCCAAAGCGGCATCGAAGCCAAGGCAGAACAGAAGTATCCAAAAGACATCAAGCGCCAGAAAGCATATCTCAAGCAGTATCGTATCAACGTCCACAAATGGGATTACGGAAGGCTGAGTCAATGTATCCGTGATAGAGCTGGGAAATTAGGCATCTCTGTTGAGGTAGCTAAGCAGCCATATCAAGGCGATCTCACATCTAAAGCTGCCCAAGTCGCCTTTAATGGCGCTAAGGTTTTGAGTAGTTAGACTAGTTGCTTGCTAGAACCTAGAAAATTGAATAGCATTTTGTCTCAGCGCCTCCGCTCATGTTTGAAGAAACCTCTGAGACGGAGGAAATGGGTGGTTTTCTACCGTAAGGTATTTCTTTCCGGCCCTTGTAGTCTATGGTTCTCTTGTAGAACCTGCCCAGTTCTGCGCTGCTGCCCTTCAGGTATGAGGGAACTTGTTTTCCAAAGTGCTTCGATGTGGGATTAAGTCATGCTTGTAGAGTAGGCTTTACTAGCATGGCGTAGGTCGCACCCAGTAACAGGCTAAAGCTTCAACATTTTTGTTGGGGTGGGGATTTTCCTCTGTGGCAACTACAGAATGGTGTGCAATCTTGCGCAATCGTTTATCAGGCTATGCGAGTAGCTCACTTTTTTAGGTCAACCGCTCGCATAGATATCCATCTCCAAACCTTTAATTTGGCAAACTTAAGCAGGGTCACTTTGCTTGGAAGCCTTGCCAAAAGTTCCGAGTTCTACGTCAGTAATGACTTTTAGCTACTTCACCTCACATTGGAAAGCACTATTTATTAGTGTTGGCGTTCGATTTGAGGTACTTGAGACGAACTTTGACAAAATGCTGAAGGAAATCCTTACTGCGTAATGCTTACAGCCTGTAGAGTCGCCATCAGCGATTCAGCGGGTGGTGGATAGAAAGTTGATCATTAGCACCCCTCGTTGAATTTCTCGACTCGTCGCCATCAGCGATTCAGCGGATGGTGGATATAAAACAATTGAGTATGCCGAAGATTTCTTTCAGCATGGGAGCTAAAGCTCTCCCGACTTCAATGATGGATAGAAAGGAGCACTTGAATGGCATTCATAGTCAGAACAGTAAGATTGCTGAAATAGCGCCTATTCTGCCTTAGGTCACACCCAAGCGATGAAAACCAGTTCTAATTTTCTCTTGCAATAGCTATTGAAAACTGGATTTTCTACTGTTTACCTGAACGAAGAGTTGCAAAAGATTGAATATACGTCCAAAAAGTCACTAGCGGTTAAAAACTAGCAAATAGTGCGACTCAAAGGATATTAATGGACAAAAATGGAGCTAAGCGGATTCGAACCGCTGACCCCTTGAATGCCATTCAAGTGCTCTACCAACTGAGCTATAGCCCCGCATAATGCGAATATGATCATGCCCTGCGGGGGGCGTTAGCGTCAAGCACTACAAAGAAATTAACGCTGATGGAGGAATGAAACGCGCTAGAGTCAGGGCAGACCGATCGCTGCTTTTTGACCCTGCCTATGGCCCCTTCTGACCCTTTGACCAATTCGCCGATTGATGTAGACCAACTGGTCACCCAGCTTCGCCATAAAGAAGGCACTTGGGTGCAGTGGGGCAAGGCCTGCCAAGCGCTGCAAAAGTCTGGCATGAATCCCCAAAAGCTGTTTGAGGCGACGGGCTTTGAACCTCCTCAGCAAAATCAGGTCATGGTGGCAACTCAAGTTTATGAATCCCTTGTGGCCGCGAGTGCCCCCGAGACGGTAAAGGCTTACTTTGGGCAGCGGGGCAGCGACATTTTATATGAGCTGCGGATTTTGACCCAGCGCGATCGCGCCCGCGCGGCTGAGCTGGCCCTGCAACAAAGTTTAGATGCCGACACGATAAAAGACGTCGCCAAAGCTTTGAAAGAGTACTCCTACTTTAAGGAACCCCCCAGTGGGTTTACCGATACGGCGGGGGATGCCGTCGCCTACAGCTATTGGAAGTTGGCGCGACAGCAGTCGGATTTAGCCGCGCGATCGCGCCTGATTGCCCAAGCCCTCCGCTTTGCCACCAGCCCTGCTGCTCGCCAACAGGTGGAATCGCTGCTGACCGATTTAACCGTTGTGAAATCGCGGCCCACGCCCACGCTACCCACCTATCGGCTAGAAACAGATTCGGAATTGCCCCTCGTCATACCGCTCGCGGGACAGTTACCCCTAAGCTCCCAAGATTGGCAAGCGGTGCCTGTCATCGTGCCCGAAGAACCCTTTGGGATTGTGAAATCTGCCGGTTCTGCGGCTTGGGTACCCGTGCCCGGTTGGCAAGTGCTGCTGCAAGCTGAAGACCCCATCGGGATTTTGGCTAAACCGCGCCAACTGCCCAACGTGCAAAATCCCGACAATCCGGAAACCGTGCTGTTGGTGTGCGATCGCGCCCAGCGCACATGGGATGCCGATAGTTACTTCCTGGTTGAACAAAACGACGCTGTGGCGGTGGAGTGGCTGCCCGAAGCGCCTAATCGCAAAATTCTTGGGCAGTTACTTGTAGTGGTGCGGCCCAAGCGCATTCTGGATGAAAACTACACCCGGGAACTGATGCAGTTTGAGGAGTAGTGGTTTCCCTAATTTGCTGACTGTTGACATAGATCTAATTGAAATCCATGCCTTTAGAACGCCGACTCTCTCGTGCCATGTTCCTCGAAACTGAAGTAGTGGAATTGCGGCAGATGTGCCTGACCCCAGGCCGCATGTTTGAACCGGGCAAATACATCGCTGGAGAACTTCCTGACGTGGCCTTTGAAATGGGTCTGGTGGATAAGCTGCCGCCTGTGCGGGGGAAAAGTGAAGAAATCGGCGACCCGCCTTCTACTTGATTCTCCAGGTTGGAAGCGTTTGTCTACATAGATAGCGATCGCTGAGTCTCCGGCAGTATCAGCATGGCATCACCAAAAGAATAGAAGCGATATTGCTCACGCACGGCTTCGGCATAAAGCTGGAGCAAACGCTGTCGACCAATCATGGCGCTAACCAGCATCATCAAACTCGACTCTGGCAGATGAAAATTCGTCATTAGTCCATCGAGCACCCGCCACTGATAGCCGGGATAAATGAATAAGTTGGTTTTGCCCTGCAGCGGCTGCAGTTCGCCAGTTTGAGCTGCCCCTTCTAGTGCCCGCGTGACTGTGGTCCCTACTGCAATAACCCGACCCCCTCTGGCTTTGGTCTGGCAAATTTTTTCTACCGTTGCCGCTGAAACGTCAAGCCATTCTGCATGCATCTTATGGTTAGTGATAGTCGCCGCTTCAACGGGACGGAAGGTGCCGACTCCTACGTGCAGCGTGACAAAAGTGCGATCAATTCCCTTGGCGGCTAACCGCTTAAACAGTTCTGGTGTGAAATGGAGGCCAGCAGTAGGGGCGGCGACGGCTCCCAGCTTGTCGGCGTAGATGGTTTGATAGCGCTCAGGTGGAGCCGTGGATTCGGTGATGTAAGGTGGCAGCGGCATTTTACCCAAGCGATCGCACACTACATAAAATGACTCTCCACTGGGGATTGTAAACCCTAGAATCCGACCATTCGTCTCCAGGTCAGTCTCGATCACATCAGCGATCAAATCCGGCTGGTCCAGGTTTTCCCCAAAGTGGATGCGGGCTCCCGGTTTGAGACGCTTACCCGGTTTCACCAAGGCCAGCCAACGCTGAGCCGCCTGCGCCTCTAACAGCAAAATTTCGACCGCTGCGCCGCCTGGTTTGCGCCCAAACAGTCTTGCCGGGAGCACTTTCGTATCGTTAAGCACCAATAAATCGCCCGGCTGCAGAAGATCGGGCAGTTCGTAAACGTAGCGATGACAGTGTTCAGTCGGCGACATAATCGTGAGCAGGCGAGCGTGATCGCGCGGCTCTACCGGATTTTGAGCGATGCGATCGCGCGGCAGCTCATAGTCATAGGCGGAGAGTTGTAAATCGGAATTATCAGAAGTCCCCATAGAGCACAGCGTAATTGGGTAGAACCCCCAGGGTAAAGCGCGGAGTTTCCCAGTGTCTAAAACTAGGCAAACTCGAGAATATAAGAGTGTAAGCATTCCCGGAGGGTTCTCAGATGGATTATATCTATCACCTCGCCAATGCCAGCTTGACCCTTCGAGTTGTCGAATATCTTTTAAAGACGCCCGCCCTTCCCCTGTCGTGGCTCAC
>JBCCNE010000423.1:0-4670 GCA_039026015.1 Cyanobacteria bacterium P01_C01_bin.70
ATTGCCTGCGGCAAACTTCAAGGCATTGTGTCGAGTAAGGCGGTGCTGCTCCCAGCGCGCCACGTGCTCAACATCGGCCTGCTGGGGGGAGCCGTCGGTCTGGGCTATTACTACATGACAGTGAGCGAATCAGCGGCGCTGCTGCCGTTGGGCATCATGACGGCGATCGCCTCAATTCTTGGAATCACGCTGGTCATTGCGATCGGCGGCGCGGATATGCCCGTGGTGATCTCGATTTTGAACAGCTACTCTGGCTGGGGCGCAGCGGCAGCGGGCTTTATGCTCAACAACGACCTGCTGATTATCACCGGTGCCTTAGTCGGCAGCAGCGGCCTGATTCTTAGCTACATCATGTGCCAGGCCATGAACCGCTCCTTTGCCAATGTGCTGCTGGGCGGCTTTGGCAACACTAATTATCAAGGTATGGCAGTTGAAGGGGAAGCGACGCCGGTTAATGTGGAAGAAACGGTAGAGCTGCTCGACAACGCTAACAGCGTGATTATCGTGCCTGGCTATGGCATGGCGGTAGCTCAGGCGCAGCATGCTGTGGCCCAAATTACGCAGCTATTGCGCGATCGCGGCAAGCAGGTGCGCTTTGGCATTCACCCCGTCGCGGGTCGCCTGCCTGGCCACATGAACGTGCTGCTGGCAGAGGCGAACGTGCCTTACGACATCGTGCTGGAAATGGAGGAAATCAACGATGACTTTCCCACCACTGACGTAGTGCTGGTGATCGGTGCTAACGACACGGTAAATCCCAGCGCCTTGGAAGATCCCAACAGCCCGATGGCGGGCATGCCCGTGTTGGAAGTCTGGAAAGCGCAAAACACTGTTGTCCTTAAGCGCAGTCTTTCGGCGGGCTACGCGGGCGTGGCGAATCCGCTATTTTACAAACAAAATACGGCGATGCTGTTTGGCGATGCGCGGTCAAATGTGACCGCCATCCTGGCGCAACTCTCTAACAAGGCTGACACTGCGCAGCCAAAAGTTGCGATGGCCGCCGCCAAATAATTCACCGCTACAACACTGTCGCTATTGAGTCACTCTCACAGCTACACTGACCGGCAAGGCGTTATGTTTTGCCGGTTTTTTGTTAGGCATTTCACCCAGAATTTTTGGGCAACGTCGGGGTGCCCGTGAAATAATTCGATACACTAAGGCTAACGAAAAATTTGGCACTGACCTATTCGATGGTGTGTTGCAATGACAGTCTCTACTTCAGCAAACATCCGCGCGGCGGCATCCCCGACGGTGGCTCCAGAAAAGACTCGTCAGGTGGTTCGCGAGCCCTATCCCAATTACAAGATCATTGTGTTGAATGATGATTTCAACACCTTCCAGCACGTTGCTAAATGCTTGACAAAATACATTCCGGGCATGAGTAGCGACCAAGCTTGGGAATTGACCAACCGCATCCACCATGAGGGGCAGGCAGTTGTGTGGGTGGGGCCGCTGGAGCAAGCCGAACTATACCATAGTCAGCTCAGTCGGGCAGGTCTAACGATGGGGCCGCTGGAGCAAGCCTAGATTGGGTCATCGCTCACCCCTCTGAATTATTAACGAGAAGCGTTGTGGCAAAGCCAGTATCGGGCCGCTTAGTTTGGAATCATTCGACCCATATTCCTGGCCTGATTCCGGTGTTGGAAGACTTACTGAAGCAGGAATCAGGTATTCAAACGGTGACCCCTGCCAGACTTTCGACGGTGCGCAGTCATGCGCCACATCTGCGCCTCAAGGTATCAGTGCCCATTCGCGGCGGCTACAAACTGATCGCCCGCAAAGGCAAGTCTGCTCAAGAAGTCTTTGTGATTACAGGCTTAGCGCAATCGCAGTTGGAAGCCGCGATCGCCCAAGCCCTTGATGACCGCTCATGACGCTAGGGAGAGCCTCTGCTTGGCGTCAAGAAGGGCAAGCCCACTTTCAAGTAGGAGCCGCCTTTTATCGTTCTCAAAGTCAGCGGGGACGCGATTTAGCGGTGCTGGCCGCCGCCGTCGAGCAGCAGCGGGGCGAACTGCGAGTGCTCGATGCGATGTCGGGCTGTGGGGTGCGATCGCTGCGCTATGCCCTTGAAGCCAAGGCTGATTACGTCTGGGCTAACGAAGGCAATCTGGACTTGCACAACATCATCACCCAAAATTTAACCCGCAGCCTGAGTCCCGGTCAGTTTCGCATTACCCATCAAGACGCCAACGAAATTTTCTTTCGCTGCTATCAGCAGCGCGACTTTTACGATGTGGTGGATATCGACAGCTTTGGCGGTGGAGCGCCTTATCTGACCACGGGGTTATGGGCCACACGACTGGGCGGGCTGCTGTATGTCACCAGCACCGACACCCGCACCACTGGAGGCCACAATCCGCAAAAGAGCGTGCAGCTTTACGGGGCCTATGCGCGCTCGCATCCGGCTAGCCACGAGCAGGGTGCCCGTCTGTTAATTGGTAGTGCCCTGCAGCAGGCCGCCGCTCGCGGCTTCGCTATTCGTCCCGTCTTTTCCTACTACAGCGGCCACATTCATCGGGTCATGCTGCGCTTGACGACAGGAAAGCCCTGGCCCGCCGAGCAGTACGGCTTTGTCGGCTACTGCCATCACTGTGGCCATTACCAAACTCTGAGCTGGCGACAATTGGGGCGATCGCTGTGTGATCATGCCGCCTTATCCTCAACCAAATCCCCGCAACCGCTGGTAATTAGTGGCCCCCTGTGGCTTGGGGAACTGCACGATCGCGCCTTCTTAGACAAGATGTTTAATTTGGCAAAAAGCTGGCATTGGTCGGAACCAGCAGAATTGCTGACGCTGATGCAAGCCGAAGCCGCCCTGCCGCCCTATTACTTCACCCTGTCGGAGATTGGCCGACAGGGGCGTCTGGATATTCCTAATCGAGAGCGGCTGATACAGGTGCTCCGCGATCGTGGTTTTCAGGTGAGCCGCACCCACTTTGACCCACAGGCGCTAAAAACCGACGCGGCGATCGCCGACTGCATTACGGCAGCCCGAGCCTGCATGTCTCCGTAGGCTCAGGTCAGATACGCACAGCTTTTTGAAAGCTTTATCAAATCAGCCCGTAATTTTGCGGAAGGTTCACCTGTTGAGATGAAGTCCCTATTATGATCACGAAGTATGGGTAACCACTTATAAGAAAGCCCCCTCTGAGCTTCCTAGTGAGGTTCAGGGGGGTATTTATTTTTTCGCCAAAAGTTACTGACAACCAGTATTCATTGGCGATCTTGAATTTTTAAATCTGGATTCAAGACTGCATTAGATAACGACGCTTTTATCCTTACCCTCTAGCGTCTTGAGGAAGCGGTCGGCTAGCTTCGCCGGAAGCGTTGCTACTGCGTCGATGTGGGTTGACCAACAAAAGTAACTTGCTAAAGTCTTCACAAACTTTGCCCGTGAATTCACGAGAAGTTAACCCAACGCAATTTTTGCGTGGCTATTCTAAATTCATATACGGAACCAATATAAAAACCTACCCCCCACCGTCAGGATGGGGGGTAACTTATTTTTTACTCAATATTTTCCCTACAGGGTTTCTGGCTTTAATTGATGAAGCACAGGTCGCTGGCTGCGTCCAAAATGGTCGCTCCATCGGCTGCGCCAAAAACTCCATCGCCGAGAAGTTCACTGTCCCCACTGTGGTTACGGACAGCTTCGTGACTGCCGGTTTGCCATAAGCCGACTGATCACTGCTATCCCTCTGCTGCGCCGGTGGGACTGAGCTTTCCTAATGCTTACGCGGACTGCATAAGTCTTTTGCCGGCAACCGAGCGACAGTCTTATAGTCCTAATATTAACTGCCAAAAATCACCATTTCGCCAACCGGTTCGGGAATTTCTTGCTTTGGTTCAATGGTGATCACGACTTCCGGCGTTTCCCCCCACTCTTCGAGAGGAAGCTGCTGAAAGACATTGCCCTCATCGTTAGGCAAAAAGTCACCACAGGCCACCTTTTGACCATCGACGACGGCCCACATACGGTAAACGCGATCGCTGGGCAAAGTCGTCACATCACGCAGCACCAAGATGGCCGAGGCCTGATTGGGCACGATTACCAAGCTGCCAGTAGTCGGCATCTCCGGTGCCATGCCTTGGAGCGTCATATAACGGTTGTCGGGCTCGCGCAACAGGTTCACGGCGGCCTGATAGCGAGAGAGTTCCTGGCGAGTTTGCCGCAAATCTTGCTGACGAATTTGCTGCAGCGTTGCTTGAGCCGAGGCCAACTGTTCTTGTAGCTGCTGGTTTTCGAGCTGCGTAGCCGCCAACTGCCGCCGAATAGTTATGACCTCATGGCCTAAGCCGATGACGATGGCGGCAGCACTGCCAATAGCGAACCATTTGGTTAGAGTGCCAGGGAATCGTTGCCTGGGTAGATCGGTGCGGTGATCGACTCGGGCTGCCTGCAAAATTTGTCTTTTCAGGGCTGGGGACGGCGATGATTGAGACAGCGACAGTGGCAGCACCGACAGGGTTGACTGCAGTTTTTGGAGTTCTGCTGCTACAGCCGGATCGTTGGCGATGAGGCGCTCAACATAAGCAACCTCCGTTGGGGGCAAGTTTTGCAACGCATACCCAGCTAAGAGTTCATGCAGTTTTGAGGGATGTTCAGGAGAATCCACGACTTATTTTATCCAGTCCTCTAGCTGTTGCCTGAGCTTTAACAGTCCCCGGCG
>JBCCNE010000424.1:0-4630 GCA_039026015.1 Cyanobacteria bacterium P01_C01_bin.70
CGCCAGCGATCGCAGAACTCTCGGTCTTCTCCTGCCGCTAATGGAAAGCTGGTATCAAAGCCCTTGAGTTGCAGATAGCGATCGCGAGGCACCGCATAGTTGTTGGACGCAAAGAAGGTAGCGGTGTCAGGCGTGGGATTGTAAAAGCTGTAGAGATAATCAATCAGCACTTGACTGGCAGTCGAGCAGAGATTGTCTGGTAAGGCATTGATCGTATGGCCTCCGACAAGGGCGTCTGGTGCACTTTGGCAAGCTGTTTCGAGGGCTGTCAGCCAAGTGGCCGTAGGTTGACAATCATCATCGGTAAAAGCCAGATAGCGTCCTTGGGCGGCTGCCGCTCCAGTATTACGAGCACTTGCCGGTCCGCCATTGGGCTGGCGGATAAAGTGAATCTGTATTACTGAGTCAAAGGAACGCACTAGGGGTTCTAAAGGGGTTTGACTGCCATCATCAACGACGACGACCTCAAAGCGATCGCGGTCATACTCTATTTCAGTCAAACTTTGCAGACACTGCCGCAGCCGCTCAGGCCGATTATAGGTCGGGATGACAATAGAAAATTCCAGGGATGGAGCATTCATTATGGCAACCAAAATTGAACGAAACGACAATTCTAAAGAGAACTGTGAACGAGTTTCAGGACTGACTCAAGCGGGAAAAGTCAATCATTGAGTGCCCTTGCGATCGCTGCGGCCAGCCGCCTTTATGGCAAGTGAGCCAGCCGCTAGAGGACAACCACCTTGGGGAGCCCTCAGGCAATACGGCTCTGACGTTATGGGGCAGTACGCGAGAGAGGCCGCTCAGCTGCCGCTGTCTCGGTTTGCTGCTGCTTGACCTGGGACCATTCTTCGTCAGTAAAGTTCTCGTGGTATGACCGTTCCACATTGATATTCCAAATATCGTGGTGCTCTCCTGCCACATTTTTAGCCGCGAGCAAGGCCGACAGCATGGAATGATCCTGATTGTTATAACGGTGCATACCGTTGCGGCCTACCGTTTGCAGATTATCAAATGTGCGAATGTAGTCTTCGAGCACTTTGAGATGCTGACGATATTCACCGTCGTATACCGGATAGGCTTTGTATTGACGAATGATACAGCCGTCTTGAACGTCCTCAGGCTTCACGCCTAAATTGAGTCTGACGATCTCCTGCGAGGCGAGCTTAATCAGGTTGGCATCATCCATCTCCCAGAGATCGTCACCCTCGCTGCAAAAATACTCCATGCCTAGGCAGGTTTTGCTGGGATCTGGCACCATGTCAGGACTCCAATTTTTGAAGTTTTGAATGCGTCCTACCCGGAATTCAGGACTGTGAATATAGAGCCAGTTATCAGGAAATAAATGCTGGCGGTCAATAATCAGCGACACAATCAAAAAGTCTCGATATTTTAGACCTCGCGCCGCTGCTATCACCTCGGGCGGAGCCGGGGGATCTAGGCGGTGAACGAGCGCTGAAATCGGCATGGAATTGATGAAATGCTCTCCCTCTAGTTCGAAGGTGCGATCGCCCTGCTTTGCGACTACTTTCGTGACGTGGTTATCCTCTCGCTCTACGCGCACCACTTCCGTGTGCAGATTTACCGGCGAGCCATGGGCATCGAGGATTTCCTGGCAGCGTTCCCACATCATTCCCGGCCCAAGTCGAGGGTAGTCAAACTTTTTGATGAGGCTTTTGGAGTTTTTGCTGCCAAATAGTGCATTCAGCACGGCTTCTTTGAGGGACAGGTTGCGGATGCGCTGAGCTGCCCAGTCAGCTCGAATCTGGCTGCAGGGAATGCCCCAGACTTTTTCGGTGTAAGTCTTAAAAAAAGTGCGATAGAGGCGATCACCAAAACAATCAATGACCCACTCTTCAAACGTTTGCGGTTCAGGACGTAAGTTCAAGAACTTTTTGATTTTTGCCTGTAGATAACTCAGCATGATCAAAGCACTACGGCGAACTCCCAAGTTCTTGAGAGTTTTGACCAAGGCTAGCGGGTAATCATAGAACTTGCCGTCGTAATAGATGCGAGACAACCGAGGAGTTTTGATAAAATCACTGCCTAGAATTTCATGCCAGACCGCCTTTACTTCACCGACTTTGGTAAAGAAGCGGTGGCCACCAATATCAAAACGATAGTCCCGATAAGTTTCAGTACGAGAAATGCCGCCCACCTTGTCGGCTTTTTCTAGCACGATGGATTGTTTACCATGCTTGAGCAATTCATAGCCTGCCGTTAGTCCTGCAGGCCCACCGCCAATAATGATGACCGGATTCGTCTTAGTCATGGATTGAATACCCTCGGAATTTACTTGTATTAACTGGAATAACGTGGCTGAAAAACTATCGTGAAATTGCCTGCAATCATGAGCTCGCCGTTGTGCATATTGATTTGAGTGGTGCTGTTAAAGCTGTTTATTCAGATCGCATAAGTAACTTAAGCACTACTGGAAAACTGAGAATAATAACTATGCAGATGGCGATCGCACTTTCATGGCTAATCCTCCTTTAGATGGTCATTGATATAGCTATGAGTTTTGCTTCCGACTGTTAAAATCATGCGCTAAGAGGGACTGGTTGAGCATGGATGGCATTTCGATGAGTTTGCTTAAGAGAGAAACATTGATAAAACTTGGAATTATGGCAGTTGGCAGTGTTTACAGCAGCAGTCCGCGCTGTCGACCACATGACTGAATAAAATTTGCGGCCGCTCGCAAGCAGGCTTATACCTGATCTCACTGTGCCGATTAACCCTCTTCTGTTGACTAAGAAACTATCAGCTAGTAGGTCTGCTACTGCAATATATGGACTCAATTTGAGATTGGTAATGAATTGCCGGTGCTGAAAAGTTAGCCCAGTCCAAGGTTGAGCCCGATAGATTCCTGCACCGTAGGGATTAATGAGCGCTGCTGAGTCAGAAGGCTGGTGTAATGACTGTTGTACTTGAGCGTTCGTGCCGTGAAGGAAAGCGGTGTCTATATCTATACAACACCAAATCTTGTCGACGGAAATCTGGGCTCTCACAGCATCTGAATAAAGGAATCGATGACTGCTCCGTATTGGGGAGACATACGCTTCAGAAGCTTTTGTAACCGGCCTGGAATCATTAGTACCCCTGTCACACCGCGCTGCTAAATTGCTATCGGGAGCACAGCGACCGTTATAGATGCTCTCCAAACATGGCTGAAGGCTAGCTCCGCTGCCATAAGCCGGAGTCACAATGGCCAACGCTGAACTATTAGTTGAAATGGTCGCTGCACCTGGGGGACTCATAATCGTCAGAAAGTCTAGTGTGTCAAAACGTTCACATAGCGTACTGGTAAGTTGCTGACTAATAGTCGCTTAGCCTAAAAGAGGAAGCTAGGGCAGTTCTAGCCCCTGAAGTTGACAGTATCAGGCTGAAAAAATGTCTGTTTTAAAGCAAACTTAATTAGTTAAATGCGAGTGCCCTGTTTCGAGCTGAAGAATTCTTGTCAGCGTCCGAACTTAGGAGCCATACCGAATCAATACAGCATTTTTCTCTCTAGTAGGGAATGCATTTTTCATAGAAACAGAAGTCCTAAGACGATTCTTTACCTCTCTTGTTTGGAAAACGCTGTGCGGATCGTAAAAATTCAGACCTAGTCGCTGCTACAGCTGCCTATTTAACAACTTCTTTTCCTAACGCTCAACCTCAGCTCTGCTAACTACGCTGGTGTTCCCCTCTTGACAGTCAACTACTTTATGCAGTTTCCAGAACGTTGTAGATTAATCTCTGACGATAAAAAATCCTGTTACACATCGTATTAGCTTGATCGCTAGAGCCTTAGGCTAAAAATTGACATCATAGATGCTGATGTGTGCAACCTATAGTTCGAATCTCGACACTTATGCTGTTGTTGGCTAATTGGCGAGTCCAATCAACGAGTATCCTGCAGCCAGTTCATAACCTCACGTTGAGAATGAAATATATTATAAATCTGTGAAATCACTGAGAATTACCATCGCGCATCTGTAAAGATCGGTAATATTACCCCTCTAACCCTATTGGTTTCTTTACCCAATTCGCAACCAAAAATGCTGTCTTTACAAGAGCTTCATACAACTTCCCATGCTGTGAAGCAACGATTTAGAAATTTGTCCAGTTCCTGGTGTTCAATTCACTGATGGTGCTGGCACTGGCGATCGCCGCAGCCCCTTGATGGTTTCGTGACAGGCGCGGGCTACTTGGTCAATGTCGGCTGCCGTGTTGAACCGACCAATCCCGAATCGCAGTGATGCGTAGGCTAACTCGTCAGAATGGCCTAATGCTTTAAGTACGTGGGAAGGAGTCGTGCTGGCTGAGCTGCAGGCTGCCCCTGAAGAGAGCGCGACGGTGTGCTTGAGCCCGAGTACCAGCGCTTGACCGTCTAGACCCGCAACGCTGATATTAAGGTTATTGGCCAGTCGCTGGGTCGGATGACCGTTGAGATAGAGGTCGGGAATATTCTTTAGGGAATGCCAAAGGCGATCGCGCAGTTGCCTGAGTGTTTTCTGCTCGCTGGTCTGACTCTCCCAAGCTAGGGCCAGCGCTTTGCCTAAACCGACAATCTGCGGCGTATAGAGAGTTCCAGAGCGGCGGGCCCCCGCGGGGGGCCCCCCCCCCCCGGGGGGGGCCCCCGCCCCCCCCC
>JBCCNE010000425.1:0-4593 GCA_039026015.1 Cyanobacteria bacterium P01_C01_bin.70
CAACAAATCTTGGAGGCGTTCCCATTGGTCATCGCGAAGAGCATAGCGGCGCGACATCTTAGCACTCCTGTAAATCACTCGATTGGCTCAAAGGCTAGATTGTAAGATACCGAGGAACCTATTTGATGACACGCCCTAGATGTATAAAGGCCTGAACATCACTAACGTTTACAAGTTTGTAAGCTACCTCTAATAAATTAGACTGTTTAAGCGTGCGCCTGCGAAGGCCAATATTGCCTAGGGCGCGTCATCAATTAAAGCCAGAAGGCTGGCGGCATCAGCATAATCGCGCCCGCTCCGCAAAAACTGCTAGAGGCTGCACTGCTTTCAGCATAAGGCCTTAATCGCTAAATGATGACAGCCCCTAGGTATCCTAAAAATGCTGGGCGTCAAAGTGCTGTCCCAGAAGTGATTAAGCGGGTCTTTCCAGCGCACTCTATATAGTGATCAAACTATTGCAGATTTTGTTTGGTCAAGCCGTCGTTAGCAACCGAAGCAGTTGAATAGGCGATCTTTTGGGCGGCGATCGCACAATCTTTTCAAGAAATGCTCGTTTTCATAGCACTTTTGCGTCAGTGAAAATACGGCCATTTAAGATTAGGCCTCAGCATTTTATCTACAAGAATCAGTAATATCTCAGAGCAGCAACTCAATAGTCGACATTAAGCTTTTGAGCCCATCACGGACGTAACTAAACGATACAAAAACAGGGGCTATTACCATTAATTCAGCGACCCAATGCTGCGGCAGCAAGGATTTCAGCCCTTTAACTTATGAAGTTGGGACAAGCGCGGTAATGCTTATCTCATAAGGTTCTTAGCATGAATGGATAACGTGCCACAGCAAATTCAGTAATTTTTCGCCCCGTTCGTATCGGATTCTGTAAGAGCGGGTACCCTGTAGTAGAGTTGATGGACACTGAATTTTTACGTAAGCAGGTCAGCATGAAAGACGGAAACGCGGGAGATCAAAAAACGTTACTGCTCATTGATGACGACCCTAATTTGATCCTGCTGGTCAAAGACTACCTGGAGTTTCGGGGATACAGCGTCATCACGGCTGAGAATGGTCGTGAAGCGCTTGACATTCTCAACAGCGATAACCCCGACATGATTATTTGCGACGTCATGATGCCAGAAATGGACGGTTACGCTTTCGTCGAACATGTCCGTGAGAATCCGGAAACGGAATGGATTCCAGTCCTTTTTCTCTCCGCTAAAGGGCAGAGCCAGGATCGGGTTAAAGGCCTTAATACAGGTGCCGACGTATACATGGTAAAGCCCTTCGAGCCAGAGGAACTGGTTGCCCAAGTAGAGTCATCCCTAAAACAGGCGTCACGTCTTATTCGCCAGCAGTCACGCGGTACGTCTTCGGCCCCAACCATCAGCGTCCCCTTTGATGTCGAACTTACGCCCACTGAACTCAAAGTAGTGCAGTTTGTCGCGCGCGGCATGGCGAATCGCGAAATTGCTGAAGAGCTTCAGGTTAGCCAGCGCACTATTGAAAGCCACGTTAGCAATATGCTGGGCAAGACTGGCCTACATAACCGAACCGAGCTGGCTCGCTGGGCAATTGAAAATAGCAAAGCCTAGCCGCATAATTTTTCAAGAAATTTCTCCCCTCCAAGGCAGCTAGTTTTGATATGCTAGTTGTCCAGCACGCTGGTGTAGCTCAGTTGGTAGAGCTGCTGATTTGTAATCAGCCGGTCGCGGGTTCGAGTCCTGTCACCAGCTTTTCTCTTAAATCTCAGAAGCATAAGGCTTTGAGGATTTAGCGCGGGTATCTATGTTTCGATATCGCCCCAATGCCATCAGCGGAAAGTGGTGGCGATAGAGGTGATAGCGAATGTAGAAATGACAGGGAAATCCCGTACCGGTAAATGCTTCTTCTTCCCAGGTTCCATCTGGTTGCTGAGTGTCCAATAAGAATTGAATACCTGTTTGAATCGGGGGCTCCGAAACGTTGATGCCAGCCTGGGCGGCATCGATCAGCCCCAACAAGGCCCAGGCGGTCTGCGACGGTGTGCTCGGACCTTGTCCTTTCAGCGCCGAGTCTTTGTAGCTGTCGCAGGTTTCTCCCCATCCACCATCGGCATTCTGGCAGCTAATCAGCCAGCGCACGCCTCGTTCAATTTGCCGTTGACACCGCCCTGGGGCGACTAAGGTTAGGGCCGATATGGCACCACTGGTGCCGTAGAGATAATTGACTCCCCAGCGGCCAAACCAACTGCCGTCGAGTTCTTGTTCTTGCAGCAGAAAACTCAGCCCCCGCTCCAGGCGATGGGCGGTTAGATCATGAGCGTAGCGGTCAGCCAGGTCCGGTTCGCGCAAGAGGCGACCGTGCATCTCAAGGACCCGAGCCGTAATGTCGGCGGTGCTGGGGTCGATCATAGCTTTGAGGTCGCCGTAGGGAATGGCGTTCAGCCAGTCTTGATCGTTATTGATGTCAAAGGCCGCCCAGCCGCCGGTGGTGCATTGCATGGTGGCAACCCAGCGAGCAGCGCGGGCGATCGCCTCCCGTTTTAAGGACTCGTCTGGCAGTTTCACGTCTTGTAAGGCCATCGCAACGACGGCAGTGTCGTCCACGTCGGGATAAAAGCGATTGATGAATTCAAACGCCCAGCCGCCTGGTTGGCCTTGGGGATTTTTCACACTCCAGTCGCCATAGTCGAGGATTTGTTTGTCTAACAGCCATTCCCCCGCGCGTATAAGGGCGGGATGGTCGGCAGCTAGGTCAGAGTCGGTGAGTGATCGCATCGAAAGCGCGGTATCCCAAATAGGAGAAACACAGGCCTGCACCCAATAGGTGTCTTCGGTTTCGACAGCAAAGTTATCAATGGCTTGCAAACCTCGCCGCACCACGGGATCATTCACGTCGTAGCCGAGGCAGCGAAGAGCCAACAGGGAATTCAGCATGGCGGGAATGATGCCCCCCCAGTCGCCCGTCACTTCCTGACGCGCCAAAATCCACTGCTCAGCTTTACGGATGCCTTCATCGCGAAACGGCGTGAAATTGATGGCTTCGGCAAACTTGAAAGCCCCATCCAACCAAACAAAAATATCGCTCCAGTCACCCGCTTTAGGTAATTCCCATGGGACATTCTGGATGCCTTCGGCATAAAGTTCATCTAGATTGACGGCAGGCTCAATAACATAAACCGGCCGTTGGTCAAACACAATCAACAAAGGAACCGTACTGCCCCGCGCCCAACTGGAGAGTTCATAAATCGTGAACGGGAAAGGCGGCTCTAGCAACATTACCCAAGCGGGCAGCGAGGGGAGTCCCCGCCACTCGTAGCAACCCATGAGGGCTAAATGCAGCTTGGTGAAAATGCGCGTTTTGCTGATGCCCCCGCGACGGAGGATGAAACTCTTGGCTTGGCGCAAAGCAGGATCAGCCGCCGGCACCCCGAGTACTCGCAAGGCCATGTAGGCTTCGACGGAAGTGCTCAGGTCACCGCCATCACCGGAGAACAGTTCCCAACCGCCATGGTCACACTGGTGCGATCGCAGATAGTGTTCGGCTTTATGCAGGGGGCGATCGCCATCCGTTCCCCAGATTTTATGCAGGAGGATAATTTCAGCCGTGATGGTGACGTTTGACTCTAATTGCGCCCACCAATACCCGTCAGGCTGCTGAAGGTCTAGAAGATAGTTTTGGGCGGCGGTAATGGCCTGATTTAGGTTGGTTAACTGTGGCGGCTTTTGAATTTGCATTCCGTTCTCAAAATCAGCAAAAGCATTCTTGTGCGCAGCATAATGCAAATCTTTCAGCCAAGAAAAGACTATGGGGCCAGACGATGGAATTTTGGCGAGCACTTTTGCAGGATTAGCCCCACGAGGTCTGCTGGAACCCGATTATTATGGTCTATTGGCGGTTTATTTTCCCAAGACATGACAATAGCAACGTTGACGCTTGGTTTTTCCATCCTGTCGCTGCTGATCTGGGTGGGCATGATGTTGTTTTGGGGACAATTTTGGCGAGCGGATCAGCAACTCGACCCAAGTAATGCCATTGCCCTGAACTGCTGGCCACGGGTTGCTGTGGTCATTCCGGCCCGCAATGAAGCGGCACTAATCGCGAGGGCCGTGCGATCGCACCTCACGCAAACCTATCCTGGCGCGTTATCCCTTGTGCTGGTGGATGATCAGAGTACGGATGGAACAGCAGTAGTCGCGAGGGAAGCCGCGATCGCGCTTGATCAATCCGATCAGCTTACAATTCTCGCTGGGGATACCCTGCCGGCAGGATGGACCGGCAAACTCTGGGCGATGGAGCAAGGCTTCCGATATCTAGCGGCCCAAACCCCTCCGCCAGACCAGGTGCTCTTCACCGATGCTGATATTGAGCATGATCCACATAACCTGCAGCAGCTTGTCACTAAAGCGATCACCGAGCCGTGTGACCTAGTATCGCTGATGGTGCAGCTGCGTTGTCAGAGCTTCTGGGAAAGGTTATTGATTCCCGCGTTTGTCTTTTTCTTCCAGATGCTCTACCCCTTTCCCTGGGTCAATAATCCCCAAAAAACCACGGCCGCTGCCGCCGGTGGGTGTGCGCTGATTCGCTTTAGCGCTCTGCAACGCATCGATGGCC
>JBCCNE010000426.1:0-4571 GCA_039026015.1 Cyanobacteria bacterium P01_C01_bin.70
GCTAATTGAGATAATCCCCAGCAGGCTACCTTTGATCACTGGAGCGCGCCGAATCCGGGCTTGCGAAAACAATCGAGCCACGTACTCCACACCCAGTTCGGGATTCACTACAATGCAAGGCTTGGTCATGATTTCATAGACTCGCATTTCCTTTGGATCATGACCAAAAGCCGCCACTTTGTAGATGATGTCCGTTTCCGTCACCATTCCGTAGGGATCCATCTCATGGCGAGGTTCAACAATCAGGGCGCGTAATCCCCGATCCTTCATCAGTTTCACGGCTTCGGCAACCGTTGCGGAGCCATTGACAGTCACCACATCCCTGGTCATAATCTGTTCTGCTTTCATCATGGTAGGTATTCTCCTAACTAAATTTCACTCACAAGCATTTGACTCTGCCCGTTTGGTAAGCAGATCTAGACTTAATCCTCATAAATTCGGGCCTCAGGGGCATCAGGATTCTCTTCGGTATATTTTTGAAAGGATGACTTTTCAGACTCGTTCTGACGCTGATGGGCTGCTGCCGCTTGGAGTTCTTCAACGGCATCCCAGGCCGCGGCGCAGGCAGGAGAAGTCGCGCCTTGTTCTTTGCAGATTGCGCGGGCTTCTTCTCGAGCCACCTCAATGCGATCTTCCAGAAACATTTGCTTAGGCTTCTCGACAAAATCGCTCTTGCGCAGGATATCGCTGACGGAGATGATGCCCAGGAGCTGGCCTTGAATGACGGGAGCCCGACGAATCCTGATTTGGGCAAATAACCGGGCTACATACTCCACACCCAAATCCGGGTTGACCACTACACAAGGCTTGGTCATGATTTCATAAACCCGCATTTGCCTGGGATCATGACCAAAAGCTGCCACCTTATAGATGATGTCGGTCTCAGTAACCATGCCATAAGGATCAGCTTCGTGGCGGGGTTCAACAATCAGAGCCCGGAGTCCTTTGTCTTTCATCATGGCGACTGCATCTGCAACCGTGGCCGAGCCGCGAATCGTGACCACGTCTTTGGTCATAATGTCCGATGCTTTCATCATGGGCGTTACCTGTTTGAGTCTATTTACTAAGGGTAGGCAAGGTGAAACTATAAAGCAGTACAAACCTGCCTTTAGAATATGCAAGAGCGCCAATAATTGAAGATCTGAACTATACCGCTCTATGCCGATACCGATTGATGCTTGAGATGCTCGCTAGCCAGAAAGATTGATTTCGAAGGAAGGCTCACAGAACTCATTTGACCGGGCGCATAAGCCTCAATCACTCTGCCAGCGGGAAAACCCATAATCATTAAATAGTCACAGGCTGCACAGGAAGTTTGAACGATACGATCACATCCTGTCACCTGGAGTTCGCTCAATCTCTGACGCTCTGCAAAGGCACCACAGTTTGGACATCGAACCCGCTGAATTGCTGCCATCACTGAACCTCCGAAACTTTGAAAATAGAGCATTAAAGCGGATGCTCACAGCCGTTAAAAGTTACAGCTATAAGAGTTTCTCTAGGGTTTCAGTGAAGGTGTTGTAGGGCTTGACGCCGATCAGCGTTTCAACCAACTCACCCTGCTTAAAGAACATAACGGCAGGGATACTTCTGATGTTAAAACGCTGGGCCAAAGTCGAGTTGGCATCGATATCTAGCTTAAAGACTTTAGCGCGATCGCCATAATCACCTGCCAGCTTATCTATTAAAGGGGCCACTACTTTACAGGGACCACACCAAGTTGCGGTGCAATCCACTATCAATAATGGTTCGCTGGTTAAAAGCGAATCAAATGTCGTTTCGTTTTCGATAAACGTAGCCGTACCCATAACTGCGTCTCCAAAGGGGTGAAGTTCATTTATATCGATGCGGTTTCTTACCTGATGTTGGGCACCCAGCTGGGCGCCCAACATCAATACCAGTCTTCTGAGTAAGTCTGAAGGGTGCAATACACGGGCAAATTAGCATCTTGCTCATCTGCTGTATTCACAACGTACTGATCATTAAGGGACGTCGATGACGATATTCAAACTACTATCATTAATCAGCTTTGCTTTATGCGTTGTCATTTCTCCTCTCGATAGAAGATGTTTGCCAATGGAACTGTAATGCATGCTTCAAAAGTCCTGAACCAACGCATCCCGTGGATGGATTTCTAAACGTTTGCTAAACGACTTGATTGGTTGACTAGCAGAGATGCCTGTAACGTCTGCGCTACTTCATCCGGTGGACGATTGCCATCAATTTTTATTAGGCACTCGCGCTTTGCGTAAAAGTCAATCAACGGGGCTGTATCGGCCTGATAAATTTCTAGGCGGCGGCGGATGGTCGCGTCGGTATCGTCCTGACGCCCCCTATCCAGCATACGGGCCACCAGATTTTCTGGAGAGACCTCAAAGTAAATGGCCTGGGGATGCGGTTGCCGGACAATTGCGAGCAACTCATCGAGCGCTTGGGCTTGGGCCAAGGTGCGCGGAAATCCATCTAAGAGCCAGCCCTGCTGCATATCTGGTTCGCCAAAGCGCTCACGGACCAGCGCCATAATGAGAATGTTGGGAACGAGTTCGCCAGCTTCAACATGGGTGCGGGCTTGGAGCCCCAGAGAGGTTTTACCAGCGATCGCTGATCGCAAAATATCACCCGTAGAAATATGGGGAATTTGCCAGCGATCAGCTAAGACACTCGCCTGCGTTCCCTTGCCTGCGCCTGGTGGGCCGAGAAATATAAATTGCATTGAACCTGAGTTAGATTGAATTCAGAGATTGATAAACTGAAAAGTAAGGTCATCAAATTGCTAAAAGCAATGAGCGCTGAACATTTCAGAAACCGCGAGATTTGGGAAAGACTTGAGCAAGGGCGGCAGGCCAAAGCCAGTAGCGGTGGCTATGCAGGCTATGGTTCCCCTGCCTTTGGACAAAGATCAGTCAACGGTGAGCTGACAGATGACCCAACTGAATGTGAAGTCATCGAGCTAATTCGTCGTCATCATAAGTCCGGCAAGTCTTTGCAAAAAATCGCAGATTGGCTAAATCAGCAGGGCTACACCACCAAGCGTGGACAGGCTTGGCAACGCATTTCCGTCAAGAGAGTATTAGACCGACTTTACGGAACCTTGCCTAGAACCCGAGGTGTTAATCCTCAGAAACCATAACTGCTGAGGGTAATGCCCTCGACCTTTATGTTAAAACCATTGACAACCTTGATGGGCTAAAATTCCCGCTTGACAATGGTTATACCCATCTTGCTCGTTACACCCCTGAAGTATATACCAAAATCCAATTCAAATATAATTCTGTAGGATTTTATGGCTTCTCTAGCGTTACATCCCTCTTGCAGAGATTGACGACTTCATTCCTAGAATTCGCTCGCATAGAGTTAAGAAGAGAACGGTTCCGCCCGGCAGTCGATTTCCTTCTGCTGCCTCTGCAAAATTTGTTTGGTAACGCCTATGCCCTTTGACCCAGCAATCTCTTGGGTTCCTGATCTCGAAGATGCGATCGAGCGTCAACCACTGACGGTTTCACCGAACACATCCCTCGCCAGTGCGATCGCTCTGATCAGCCAAGCACATCACCAAACGTGTCTATTAACCGAAGACGCTTCGCCTTCGAATCGGTCAGCTATCGTGGGGCGGACTAGCTGCGTGCTAGTTGTTCAAGGTAAAACTATTCTGGGTATCTTGACCGAGCGAGATGTCGTGCGGCTGACCGCTCAGGCCTATGATTTACAGACTACAACAGTAGCCGAAGTCATGGCACATCCTGTGGTTACCCTACCGGAGCACTCGGTACAGGACATCTTCGCCGTCCTATTTTTGTTTCGTCGCTATCGCATACGTCACGTGCCGATTGTTGATGAGCGGCAGCAGTTAGTGGGCATTATTTCCCACGAAAGTATCCGCCAGGCCTTGCGGCCTGCTAATCTGCTGCGATTTCGTCGGGTCTCTGATGTCATGTCAGTCGATGTGATTCAGGCCCCGCTCATGGCAACGGTGCTGCAATTGGCTCAGCTGATGGCAACGCACCGGGTCAGTTGTATTGTGATTACACAGCTGGATGTCGATGATATTGAACAGCCTGTGGGCATTGTCACAGAGCGCGATATTGTGCAGTTTCAGGCATTGCAAATCGACCTTGCTCAAACAGAAGCCCAAGCAGTGATGAGTAGCCCGTTGTTTCTCCTCAGCCCTCAAGACTCCCTTTGGAGCGCCCATCAGGAAATGCAAACGCGAAGAGTTGGACGTTTGGTCGTGTCCTGGAACTGGGGAAGAGGCTTGGGGATTGTTACTCAAACTAGCCTACTACGAGTATTTGACCCGATGGAAATGTATGGAGTCATTGAAAATCTACAGCAGACTATTCATCAAATGGAGGCTAAACAGGCAAAATCTTCCTCTCACAGCTCTCCTCTGCAACTAAATTCTCAGGTAGCAAATCTAGCTCGAAGGACCTCATTAGAGGATGAGAGTACTCCTGTGCAATCAAAATCTATTGTTGAGGCTCCTGAAAGGTTCTCGTCCTCTCTAAACCATATCTATAGCGACCTGAAGCAAATAGTAGAAAATTCGAATCTGTCCTCAAATCAGCAGAAAA
>JBCCNE010000427.1:0-4570 GCA_039026015.1 Cyanobacteria bacterium P01_C01_bin.70
ATTATTTTGATTGCCGGCATTTTTGCCTGGGGTTTTTCTAAAAAAACGTTGCCTCAGGCGGCTTCGTCGCCATCATCTGAGCCTCACCCAAATGGCCATCGAGAGCATAGTGAAAAGACTGCATCCAGCCTTCCCGAAGTCGCTGTGGCTGACGCTGAAACCCGGCAACCAGCAGGCGTGGTCAACCGCGAGTCAGAGGTCGAAAAGATTGACTAGGGGTTGTCATCATTGACCGGTCAAACAATGAACCAAGGCGGTTCCAGCCCCGAGCTGACTTTGCGGAAAGGGCGCAGTCTCTGTAGCCAGATCTTTCATGATCGACGGATAATACGTCTTAGTGAGCGGTCAGCCGATGCAAATGTCGGCCCATGCCAAGGGCTGTCATTATTTAGATTTCTAACGCTTTGATAGCCAGGCTTGTAGCCCTTAGCCAAGGCAATTGGAGCGGGCGTGATAATGCTTATCCCATAAAGTTTCTGGCATAAATTGATGACGCACCCTGGACAAAACGCTAAAGACTGACATCATTGCATTGCCAAAGATTTATATCCACAAAATAAAGATGAGAAAAAATCCGCATTTGTAAACATCCATTGTGAATCATCTACTTTAGATACGCCTGATGAATACCCTTTCACGAAGGGAAATCCAAATCTCTTCCCTTCGTAGGATGATGCTGTTCGACATCGCTAACCTGAGCTGTGATTGCAGGCGATCAACCACAGCGATCGCGGCTCCAGGTTTCATTTGACTGTGAATGAGCAGTGTCGATGGCACAACGCGGCAAGCAGACCCAACATTCACTCCACTGTAGCCAACGCAGGGAGAGGAGGCATTATGAAACGGACTTCCGCCCTAACCACTTCCCATCCCGCCTATCCACCGCTCATTAAAAACTTGTTCCGTGACTCAACAATGCTGACCTTCGCGTTTTTGGCCATCGTTGCCATAATTTGTCTGTAGTCCTAAGGCGGTCGCCTGCAGGTCAGCTCTCTGGGATTTTATGGCTGAAAATTGCTTAAGCTAGCAGTGCGATCGCCGCCTGCAATCTATCAAGCGCCCCCTGCACGTCATCCGCCGTCACCACTAGGGGCGGCACAAACCGCACTACACTTGGCCCCGCCGGTACCACAAGGAGTCCCTGCGCCATCGCTGCCTTGACAATATCGATGGATTTCACCGCCGCATCAGCGTTCAGCACGAGACCGTTGATGAGCCCCCAACCTCGGACACCCGAGAACAGATGAGGATTTTGCTGGGCCATTGTCGTCAATCCGGCCCGCAATTCTTCCCCTCGGGCCTGCACATTTTCTAGCAGGCGATCGCGCATCAAGGTTTGGCACACCGCCATTGCCACCCCACACACAAACGGATTGCCGCCAAAAGTGCTGGCATGATCCCCCGGGGCAAAGACGTTGCAGTGCTCTTTGCAAACCATCGCCCCAATGGGAATGCCGCCGCCCAACCCCTTGGCTAACGAGAAAATATCAGGCTCAATGCCCAAGTTTTCGTGGCCCCAGAGCTTGCCGGTGCGCCCCACGCCGACCTGCACTTCATCCAAAATCAGCAGAATGCCAGTCTCGTCGCAAAGCTGCCGCACCTGCTGGAAGTAGTCGCGATCGCCAGGGTTCACGCCACCCTCGCCCTGCAGCGGCTCTAGTAAAATAGCGGCGACTTGCGAGCGATCGCCGTCCAGCTCTTTTACCGCCGACTGCAGCGCCTCAAAGTCATTGAACGGAACGTAGTGAAAGCCCGGCACCAACGGACTGAAGTTTTTCTGATATTTGGGCTGGCCAGTGGCGGTAACAGTCGCTAAGGTACGCCCGTGAAAGCTGGCATTGGCCGTGAGAATGACCGGATGCTCAATCCCGCGTTTGACGTGGGCATACTTGCGAGCTAGCTTAATCGCCGCTTCGTTGGCCTCAGCCCCAGAGTTGCAGAAAAATGCTTTATCACCGCAGGAATGCTGCGTTAACCACAGCGCCAGCTCCCCCTGTTCAGGAATGTAATACAGGTTGGAAACGTGATGCAGCTTTTGAATCTGCTGAGTCACGGCCTCCACCATAGCTGGATGCCCGTGGCCCAATGTACAGGTTGCAATGCCAGCCACAAAGTCGAGATACTCTTGCCCGTCGGTGTCCCAAACGCGACAGCCTTGACCGCGCTCTAGCGCCATGGGGAAACGTCCGTAGGTGTTCATGACGGCGCTGTCAAACCTAACCGCATCAAAAGCCTGATTATCGGCCTTGAGAGCAGTCAAGACTTTAAGAGAATTCCGAACTCGGGTCGCTAAGTTCACAACACATGCCTCACTGTCATTGCTTCAGAGCAGTGAAAAGTAGCAAAGTCACTGCCCTAACAAAAATTCTTATGATAGCTTAGCCGTTGTCAATGCTTAAAAGCATCGCTTGCTCCAGGCAAGGGATTTAAAAGAGTGTGTCCTAAAATTTTGCATTTTTTGTAATGCGCTTGCTTTAGCGATGCCTGGCATCACGTTCCACTCGCGGGCAAAATACCCACCCTAGAAACACGGATGAATTTGTCGCTGGTGGATGCTCGTGAACCTCATCTGGCAGCCTCGCACCTCAGCCGGAAAGGGTATTAGAGCGGGTTATAGGGTATAGAAACGGTTAGCGCTCTTTTGTGCTCTCACCAAAATAGCGATTAAGCTGTAAATATTTTGGCGGCAATGGGAGACTTGGCATGGCCCGCATATTGAAAACGAGCTTCCGTTGGGGACTCCTGCTCCTATGCTGTTGGGGACTTGGGGCCTGCCAGCCGAGTTCATGGCTGCAGGGCGATCGCGCTTACCATTATCAGCAACCTAGCCAAGACGGCATCGGCAAAATCTACATGGGCCGCGAAATTGCTCAGGTGATGGGACACCAAGGTGCCTACTGGCTGGAACGTCCCAGTCGCGAACTGCAAGAGCATCCGCAAATGGTCATTGACCAGCTGGGGCTGGACGCTGATGCGGTAGTTGCCGATATCGGTGCGGGCACCGGCTATATAACCCAGCGGCTAGCCCACGCCACGCCAGAGGGAAAAGTGTTTGCAGTCGATATTCAGCCAGAAATGATAGCGCTGTTGAATCAGCGCCTGCAGGAAGCCTCGCTCACCAATGTAGAGCCCATTTTGGGGACTGAAGACGATCCCCATTTGCCGACAGCCAGTGTCGATTTAGCGCTGATGGTCGATGCTTATCATGAATTTGCCTATCCACGGGAAGTCATAGAGCACTTATGTGATGCCCTCAAACCTGGCGGTCAATTGGTCTTGGCAGAATATCGCGCTGAAAATCCGTTGGTGATGATCAAGCGCTTACACAAGATGAGCGAAGCTCAGGTTAAGCGCGAAATGACGGCAGCCGGATTGCAGTGGCTCAAAACGGACGAATCACTGCCGCAGCAGCACCTACTCTTTTTTGAAAAGCCGGTTGCCAATACATTGCAGCCAGCCTGAACCAGAGCCGCTACTGACTCGACACATGTCGGCAGTGGAATAACTTTTCGATAGAAATTAGCGCTTTCAGTCGGCATTCTTTCCGTGAAATGAGAATATGGTATCTGGCGATTGCACGTATTGAGAAAGAGCTATGTTGAAACGACTCACCGCCGTATTTGTTGTCGTAACTGCACTTATCCTGCAAGGATGTGTGGGAGCGGCGGCTGGCCTACAGTCCTACGCCGACACTTATGACGGCTATCGGTTTTTGTATCCCACTGGCTGGACTGAGGTGAAAGTTTCTGGCAATGCTGACGTCGTGTTCCATGACATTGTTAACGAAACTGAAAACATCAGCGTTGTTATCAGTGACGTGCCCGAAGGACAAACCCTTAAAGACTTGGGCTCTCCAACCGAAGTCGGCTATAAGCTGTCGAAGAGTATCAATGCGCTGGCGGGCGAAGACCGTGAAGTTGAGTTGGCCAACGCCGTGGAAATCGATCGTGATGGTCAACCTTACTACATTCTCGAATATATTGCTGACTTGCCCTCCGGCGTACGCCACAACATTGCCAGCGTCGTGGTGCGCCGCGACAAACTCTTTACCTTCAACGCTTCAACTATTGAGAGCCGCTGGGATAAGGTATCTGATTTAATGAAGCAGTCCGTCGCTTCTTTTTACGTAGATTAGTTGCTGGTGGCGGGTGTGAGGATGGCTGTGTGGCTGTGTGGCCAGGTAGGTGAATTGAGTGAAGCAATGAGGTATTGGCGGAGCCTGCCCAGAGGGCTTTGGAGTGATGGAATAGGCAGCTTACCCGCAATCTTTGGGAGCTTCTAGGACAGGTATCTTGTCCATGAACGAGACACTCCACTGCATTGGCATAGGCTCTACCGAACCACTTATTCGCCGTCACTAAAAACCAAGTACCAAGAACCGAAAACCAAGAACTAAGTCTGCACTCTAAACTCTGAACTCCGCATTCTGAACTTCAATTATGGAAGACTTGCAGTTCGTACTGGCTTCTGCTTCGCCTGCCCGTCGCAAATTATTGACGGATGCGGGCATTTCGGTCTACGTTTGCCCGAGTAATTTTGACGAAGACCAGGTGCAGTTAACCGAGCCAGC
>JBCCNE010000428.1:0-4561 GCA_039026015.1 Cyanobacteria bacterium P01_C01_bin.70
CCGATGGCAAATTGGCTTCCACTACATTGCCGATGAGAATATTGCTCCCATTTTGATCGGAGAATTTGGTGGACGGCAGGTGGACGCCACCTCTAAAGAAGGTATTTGGCAGCGGCAACTGGTGGATTTTATCGGCCAGAATGATCTTCACTTTACCTATTGGAGTTGGAATCCCAATAGTGGGGATACCGGCGGCATTTTGCGGGATGACTGGCAATCAATCGATGAACCTAAGCAAGCCCTGCTAAACACTGTGCTGGCCTCAAGCGAGGTCGCCTTCGCTCCAACCGCCACGCCGTCGCCCCCGCCGATCGCAACACCCACTCCTACCCCAGAACCGACACCGACCCCAACTCCAGAACCCACGCCAGAACCCACGCCCCCGCCGACGCCAGAGCTAGAGCCAGAGCCAGAGCCGATACCGGAGCCCGCGCCAGAACCGACAGAGCGATCGCAGCTGCAGGCGGCGGTCAATGTGCAATCCGACTGGCAGCAGGGCTTCTGTCTTAACTTCCGTATCACCAATGCTGGTGCTGCCCCCACTCAAAACTGGCAGCTTCGCTTTCAAATGAACCAGGCCGCCATTCGCAATAGCTGGAACGGCAACTTTACTCATCAGGGAACTCAGTACACCGTGACTCCGCCCACTTGGGGCCAGGTCATTCAGCCGGGAGAAACGGTTGAGTGGATGGGTTTCTGTGCCTCTAAATCAGGTGACGATTATTTGCCCGAACAGGTCACGGCTCAACCGCTTGCATAAGCCTTTGTCAAAGCCAGTCAAAGAACAGGGCGATCATGGGAGAACTTGCGATCGCCCTGTTCGCATTTAGCCTTTAGCCAGAATCACAAACCAGGCTCAATCTGAGATTTGAGGAGCTGAGCTAACACGATCTCTAACAGATGATCCAACAAAGCTTAGTCGCGTTTTCGGACATGATAAACAAACTCGCAGCATCCCAGATAGACAGGCAGATTCTCCTCAGCAATACTTCGATGGAGGCTTCAACCAAGGGCGTAGCAGGGTCAGAATCCCTGTTGCGAGTACGATAGTGGCTTTGCTAATGGCCACTATCGTAGGGTAAAAACTTCGATGCCCTGCTCCCGTCCACGAATGGGCACCGAACCCAGGGATTTGAGCTTTTGTCGCGACCTCAATTGGCGAGCCGTTGAGCCACTGATGATGACTGGCGTTGACCAGTCTTTCGTTAGTGACTCTAATCGCGAAGCTACGTTGACCGTATCACCAATCACCGTAAATTCTAGCCGGCCAGTTGCCCCCAGACATCCGGCCACAATGGGACCAGAATGCAAACCGATACCGATTGATAGAGGGCATTTCGTTTTCCCTTTGAGCAAAATCTGTTGGGCTGCCAGGAATGCCTGCTCGGCGTGGTTGCTTAGATGTTGAGGCGCCCCGAAAACCGCTAACATGCCATCGCCCATAAATTTGTCAACCCAGCCACCGTGCTGTTCCACAATTTCAGCCAGAAAGCTTTGAATCTGATTCAAAAAATTCAGCACTTCTAGAGGACTCAAACTTTCTGAATAGCGGGTAAATCCTCGCAGGTCCGTCACCATCACCGTGACGTCACATTCCTGTGCTTCTTCCAGTAACCGATTAGGGTTTTCAAAGGCAGTCTCAACAACTTTCTCAGGCAAAAATTGTCGCATTAGCAAGCGACCCGCTTCATTTTTACCCTGACGGCGCACAATGCGTGCCGTTAACATGCTTAGAAGGCCGTTTCCCAAGATAGTGAATAGCGCAAATAAGCTAATGGCTATATCGAGTTGAAATAAAACTGCTGCATAAACAAAATTTCCCAGGGCTAAACTGGTGCTGACAATAGACGATCGCGATCGAATACGAATGCCACCCGACACGGCTACCAAACAACAAAAAGCCACAATATTAGTAATAATTTCGGGCTTGGTTGGAGCCAGTACGCGCCAAATATTAGTAATAAATAAGGCCAGCAAGATACTATCAAACAAAGGAATGATTACCTGTAGGGTCGGTAAGTTTTTCCGACCAAAGGGCCGCAGCAGCACGCCTAAAAAGCTGGCAGAAATTAAACAGGCGATAAAAGAAATAATCGCAATAGTAGGTGGCACTGAATCAACGTTGATTAACGTTTGGGGAAAGAAGAATACTAAAATGTCGAGAACACTGGAAATTACCAAAAGTCCCAGTCGCACATACGCCATTTTGCGCTCATTTCTGAGGGACTCTTCTGCAATGACCTCCTTGAAAGCTCGCTCAATTTCCAGTCCCGGTGTGGCTTTACGAGGATATATCGGTGAGGCAGTTTTGGGGGCCATAATCGCTCAATCTCATAGCAGAGATGACTTATGAAAGGACTTACGAACAATGGATTATTCACGAGCAACAGATGATTTATGTAGATGTATCCTGAGTTAGCCAATTAAATTCTATTGCATATGAATGGACTGTTATGCCGGCCTAAATTGGCAAAAGCCTTTTGTAGCAATACTTTCAATTTCGCCTTCAGCGCTCTGCATTCCGGATGCTGTGATGGATGTTCCCTTTTGCCAGCAGCTAGCAAAGTACAAGCATGTCCCGAACTCCAGTCGCAACACGCCATTAATTCCTGTTGCATATAGCGGTGTGCATTCTGATTCAGTACAGTTTCAAACCTCAACACTTTTGCCAGCGGATGCCAGATGTACTTGATTAACCCGCGCACCGCTATAGTTGCTGCCACGCAGCGCGATCGCGCAGCCAGTCAACAGGTCAGCAATCATCGACGGCTCTGCCGATAGAGTCGCTAGAAAATTTCATTGAGCAGCGCAATTAGTCGATCGCATTCCTCTAGCGTGTTGTAGTGCACCATGCTGACGCGCACTACGCCGTTTTGAGGCATCAATCCCAAATCCTGAATTAAGCGCAGGGCATAAAAATGGCCATAGCGGATGCCAATGTGGTGTGAGTCAATCTGCGGAGGAACAGTGGCGCTGTTGAGTCCATCGACAACAAAGGAGACGGTGGGTACTCGCCGGGTTCCGTCCGCCTCGGGCTGGCCAATGATGCGCACGTTGGGTTTGCTGCGGAGAAAGCTCAGCAGGCGGTTACTCAAAGCTTCTTCATGCGGCTGAATCAGGTCAAACGCCTGTGAAATCAGCCCAACCGGCGTGTTGGCTAAGGCTTCTCTGAAATGGTGCTGGGTTAAGGCTTGAAAATATTGAGGAACGGCCGTGGCGCTGTAGCTCAGTTCATAACTCGTGCCCCCTGGCTGAAACTTATAAGGGATAGCGGCTCGCTCAATAAAAAAGTGATTGTAGGAGGGCAGCGCCAGCAGATGCTCCCGCTTGCCGTACAGCATCGCCAAATGAGGGCCATATACCTTATAGAGACTGAAGGCATAAAAATCCACATCCAGGGCCTGCACGTCCACTTGGCGATGGGGCGCATAGGCCACGCCATCCACACAAATCAGCGCCCCATGGGCGTGGACGCGATCAGCAATTGCCCGAATCGGATTAATCGTACCCAGCACGTTAGACGCATGGGTCACGGCCACTAAGCGCGTTCGTGGCGTCAGCAGGGAGGCTAAATCTTCCAGGTGCAGCTCTAGAGAAGCCGGCCTGACTTTCCAAGTTTTGATAATGATGCCCTGCTGCTGCAGCTCCATCCAGGGGGTGATATTGGCTTCGTGATCGCAGTTTGTAACGATAATCTCGTCTCCTGGCTGTAGCGTTTGCCCAAAGCAGTGGGCCAGGATGCGGAATAGTGCAGAGGTGCTGGGACCCAGGATAACGGTGTCAGCATCGGGGGCGTTAATCAACTGAGCGATCGCAGTGGCCCCTTGTTCAACCCTTGCTGACGCTGTTTTCGAAACGCTATACGAGGCTCCTAACTGTACGTTGGAACCCACCAAAAACTCGGTAATGCGCTCGACTGCAGTCTGCAAAATCTGGGAGCCTCCAGCATTGTCAAAGAAAATCCAGTCGCGATCGAGCGCTGGAAACTGGGAGCGTACAAAATTCAAGTCTAAAGTGGAGCGGGCTGCCAAAGTTGGATGCTGCATCAGTCCGTGAAATTATTGAGTGCAATGGGCTCTGGCCTCATTATGCCTGGCATCCGTGTAATCACCAGAGGCCGCAGCAGAATCTGAAATCATCTGCATCCGTTGCCAGCTCGCACAGCGTGCAGCATTCAAAGCATTCTGGTGAGCAAAATCAGCTGATTGGCATTGGCGGGTCTTGATATTCCATTGGCAAGCAATATATTTGTCCACGCAAAAACCGTATTGCTACCGGCTTACTTTTTTAAAGCGGCATATGTGAAATTTGAAAGCCTCTACACCATTGGATTTGCAGCCAAAATCGCCCATCCAAAATCGCTAGTTGGAATCAGGCTCTTGCCCTCATCTGTAAAGGAGACCTCATAGTTTTATCAAGCCTCTGTTAGGCCGTATCGTCACAGAGGCCAGGCTAGACAGAGTTGTGCATACTGAGACTGTCTTGCAGTGAAACCAGTTAGTGCTATGACTTCTCAAAACCTCAAGCTTGCTCTGGCTGAGCTGCATGCCCGCGCAGTTTC
>JBCCNE010000429.1:0-4538 GCA_039026015.1 Cyanobacteria bacterium P01_C01_bin.70
GCGATCGCCCTCATACCGATACGTTGCCAGCAGTTCCGCCAGTTTGCCCGCTCGATGACGATCGCCCAGTTGCGGTGCTACCTCGCCCCAGCCCACCAGCGTACTGTTCGAGATGCCGCAGGCCCGCGCTAGCTCACGCCCTGACATAAACGGCGTGCCGTCGGGCAAAACGCCCACCTCAATTGGCAAGCCTGATATCTCCAGAACAGGAATAATAGACGGTGGTGGGGACACCAGGGCGTTGCTAGACATAGTTTTCAATCGGTTGCGGTTGAAATAACCCTCTAGGCGCTCGCGATCGCCGCTGGCATGGAAACAATCATCGGCATTGGCAAACCGCTAGATGTAGAGGTTGAAAAGTATTCTAGCGCCTCTTAAATCTTTATTTAGCGTATATTTACGATTCTCTCTAGATCGGCGTGTAGCAGAATTTGGCATGCGGACAGGAGCGGCAGGTGATGGGGTGATGGAGTAATGGGGTGACGGGGTGATAGAAAATCGGAAATTCTACCCACCCTTCTCACCTCATACCCAGCCACTCACCGACCCAGCCCCCATACCCTCATGCCCCAACTAGCCGCCCAATAGTTCCACCAATAGCGCCTGCTGGGCGTGCATGCGGTTCTCGGCTTCCTGCCAAACGCGCGACTGTGGCCCTTCGATGACGTCATCGGTGATTTCTTCGCCCCGGTGGGCTGGCAAACAGTGCAGTACGATCGCGTCTTGGTCAGCGATCACCAGCAGCTGATCGTTGATTTGATAGGGCTGAAAAATAGGGACGCGGCTGGCGGCAGAGGCTTCCTGGCCCATGCTGGCCCACACATCGGTATAGAGCACGTGAGCTCCCTCAGCGGCAGCTTGAGGATCGGTGGTAACGGTGATAGAGCAGCGATCGCCCGCGAGTTGCTGCGCCGCCTTCAACACGTCCGCATCGGGCTGAAAGTCAGCCGGAGTGGCAACACGCATATTGAGGCCCGCGATCGCGCAGCCCAGCATCAGAGAGTGCGCCACATTGTTGCCGTCGCCTAGATAGGTCAGCGTCAGTCCCGCTAACTGACCGGCAAAACATTCCTGCACCGTCTGTAAATCAGCCAAAATCTGGCAGGGATGTTCCAAATCCGTCAGCGCATTGATGATCGGAATGTCAGCATAGTCGGCAAATTCCTGAATTTCCGCCTGCTCAAAGGTACGAATGGCCAGCACATCCACATAGCCGCTGAGAATGCGCGCCGTATCTCGGACTGGCTCCCCCCGACTCACCTGCGTTACATTCACATTCAAGTCAATCACCTGACCGCCTAAGCGCCACATTGCCGCCGAAAAGCTGACGCGAGTGCGAGTCGACGTTTTACGAAACAGCAGGCCTAAAATCTTGCCAGAGCAGCGTGCCGTAGTCTTTCCTGCTTTAAGTTCACCCGCCAGCACCAATAGCTCCATGAGTTGGTCAGCTGAAATATCGGTGATGCTAAGGAAATCACGCCCCTTTAACCCTGCCATGTCTATACCTGCCTTTGAGAAACTACAAAGTTATCAAACTTTGGGACAGACAAACGGGACAATATTGGCGATCCAGGATTCGCTTGGTCAGGCGTTCGGTGAAGAGTGAGGCTCAAAATGGGAATTTATAGTCAGTGGATATTGCCGCGCCTGCTGGAATGGACGATGTCGGGCGAGCCCTTTGCGCAATATCGTCGTCAACTACTGGCGGAGATTTCTGGCGACGTACTGGAGATCGGCTTTGGAACTGGGTTGAACTTGGCTTACTATCCCGAAACGGTGGCAGCGCTGACAATCATTGAACCCAATCCGGGCATGGCCGCGATCGCCGCTCCCCGTCTGGCTCAAACCACTCTGCCGGTGAGCAGCCTACCCCTACGTGGGGAACACCTGCAGCTGGCCGACAACAGCTTCGACTGGGTAGTGAGCACCTGGACGCTGTGCAGCATTGCCGGGCTCGATCAGGCCCTGCAGGAAGTTTATCGAGTGCTGAAACCAGGCGGCAAATTCACGTTTATCGAACACGGCCTCAGCGATGATCCGCGAATTCAGCCCTGGCAGCATCGCTTAACGCCTTTGCAAAAACGCATTGCTGACGGCTGTCATCTTGATCGGGCTATCTCTGCGATCGTGCAAACCCACTTCCCCAGCCTTACTTGGAAAGAATTCCATGCCGATGGGGTACCTAAAATCGGCGGTTACTTTTATCAGGGCGTGGCAATCAAGGCAGCGTGAGGAGATTTGGGATTTTAGATTGACGATTTTAGTTTTTGATTCTTGGTTCTTGGTTCCCTGTTGTGTTCGCGGGCAAGATGCCCCCTCCATCACCCCCTCACCCTTCACTCTTTCCTCGCTGATTAGCCAAAAAGTCACTGATGCGGCTCGTCCATAGAGGCTGATCGACCGTGACCAGAAGATTATGGCCCGTGTTGGGAAACACGACTAGCGCCTTCGGTCCCGACAGGTTGTCATAAAGGCGATTGATTTCACCTAGGCTGGTCCAGCGATCTTGTTCGCCATGCAGAATAATGGTCGGAACGGTAATGGATTTGGCGTAATTGGCTGGATTATGGAAAAAGGCATTGTGACCATGTTGGATGCTACCCCACAGCACCAGCAGTTCGGCAATGCCTGCAGTGGGAAAGTCTTGGGCCTGCATGCGGGTTCTGACCGTCTGCATAAAGTAAGCGAAGGGCATCTCTAACACGGCGGCGTCAGGCTGCAGGCCATTCGCGATCGCCCTCATAATCGCCGCACTCCCCATCGAAACGCCGTATAAAATATAGGGCTTGGGCAGTCCAATCCGTTCCGCATGGGCCATAGCGTAAGCGACATCATCCGCCTCGCGCAGGCCTAACGTTGTGGTGTTGCCGCTAGAGCCGCCTTGTCCCCGAAAATCTACCATCAGGCCGTGATAGCCCAGCTGATTGAAAATGCTGGCGGGCAGCATCAGCTGATGGGCTTTATTGCCGCCGTTGCCGGGGAACATCAGCACCGTTCCCTGAGGTTCGCCGTAGTAAGGAATGCGCCACGCTTCGAGCCACTCATTTTCGCTGATGACAATGCGCTCGGTGGCATAGTCAAGCCCAAAATCGGCGGGTTTCCGAGCATTTTCGGGTTTGGGGGCAAAGGCCAGCCCCGGCAGTATCGAGTCGTTGTAGTGGGTGAGGGTGTAAGCGCCAAAAAAGGCGAGTCCATTCACCAAAACCAGCAGCACGCCGAGAAAAAACAGCAGATAAACGCGGGTTTTGCGGCTGAGCAGCCCCGCCGCGAAGAAGGCCACGAGACCAATGCCTGCGAGCCAAAGGGCAATAGTGATTAGAGGTAGTTGACTGAACGCAAAGCGACCTTGGGGCTGCAGCCAGAGAAACGCGATCGCCCCCAGCAACAAAGCGCCCCAAGTCAAAAAGCCAATCTGCAGACAGAACAAGCGAGTTTTAGACCGAGAGCGAATCATTGCACCTTTCCCTGAATTGAAACTAATCGAGGCGCTGGGCTTTGAGCAGCAAAGAGTTGACCACAACGGTCACCGAGCTGAAGGCCATCAATCCCCCGGCAACGGCAGGACTGAGGCTAATACCATAGGCTGGCAGCAGCACGCCCGCCGCTGCGGGAATGCCGATCACGTTATAGGCAAAAGCCCAGGCTAGATTTTGTCGAATTTTAGCAACAGTTTTTTGACCCAGACGCAAAGCTTCTAAAATTCCGCCAAGGCGATCGTGCATTAGCACCACGTCGGCCGATTCAGCGGCGATATCAGTCCCTGAGCTGAGGCTGATGCCCACGTCGGCTTGGGCCAGTGCGGGCGCATCGTTGATGCCGTCGCCCACCAGCGCCACTCGACGGCTCTGAGCCTGCAAATCGGCCACGGCTTGGGCCTTGTCGGCGGGCAACACTTCGGCAGTGACTTGGTTAGCAGGCACCCCCACCGCCTCAGCAATCGCCTCAGCCACGGCAGCGCGATCGCCCGTTAGCAGATGCACGGAAATTGACTGCTGCTGCAAGGCGGCGATGGTCTCAGCGGCGGCGGGTCGGAGCTGATCGGCTACCGCAATCAGGCCCGCTACGCGATCCCCCATCGCCACGTAAACGGCGGTCTGCCCTGCCGGTATTTTCGCCATTGCCATAGCCGCTGCTTCAGCAATATCAAGACCTTGTTGAGTTAGCCAACCGGCCTTACCCAGCCAAACGGACTGTGGTTGCTCTTGCCAGGTGACGGTTGCAGCTACGCCCCAGCCAGTCTGAGTTTGAAAATTGGTGACGCTGGGAAGCGAAAGATTTTGGGCGGCGGCAGCCTGCTGAATGGCGATCGCCAGCGGGTGCTGAGTGCCGCTTTCGACGGCGGCAGCAATGCTGAGCAGATCGCTTTCACTGAGCGCCGCATCAATTACCTGGCAGGTGGTCACCTCGGGTTTGCCCTGGGTCAGAGTGCCGGTTTTGTCAAAGACGACGGTATCGATCTCGCTTAGGGTTTCCAGCACGTCACCGCCGCGAATTAGCAACCCGTGCTCGGCCCCCATGCCCGACCCCACTAGAATCGC
>JBCCNE010000430.1:0-4537 GCA_039026015.1 Cyanobacteria bacterium P01_C01_bin.70
TCCTAATTAGGACAGTAAGTCTTAGAGGCCATAAAGGGACTGTTCTGCTCAGACTCGCAAACCACCGTTTGGACGTCGTTGTCTGCGACCCAGACCTTACCCATGACGTAGTTCAGCGAATCCTTCTGTGGGATGGCTCGCAGCCGTAAGCCAGAAACTGCCTCCCCATCTAGGGTCTGATGGTTAGTGAATTCGTCAATGACCACTTGATAGTGATCTAGCCCCGGCGTCGCAAGCGTGACTGTAGAGGATGTTGAGAAACTATTGTTTTCCACAAAATATTCTTGCTCTCGCCGCATGAGATTTGAGAGCAACAGCATCGCTTCCCGGGAAGCGGCTTTGTTGATTTGACTAAGGAAAGCTGGGAGAGCGATCGCGGACAATACGCTCACGATAACAATAACGACCAACAATTCAATTAAGGTGAACCCTTGTGAAGATGTTTTCATTTGCAAAAACTAGCGTGCGCAGATTCAGGAAACAACGAATTTTTGCCCTCTCTAAAGAAGGCGATGGAGGCATGGGATTAAGCCCAAAGCCATAACCGCTTGGCTCTAATCGCCGCTGGCTGGCTGCCAGTGCGGACCTCTTCCCTTCGGCTGAAAAACTTTGCTCTGATGTCGATTTCACCTTTCCGCGGGCTGCTAGCAACAGGCATCAGCCAGGCAATGCCAGCGGCACTAGGCTCCAGCGATAGTCATCTTGAGCAACGGTATTTCTGCTGTTATTGCTCTATTCCACAATCGACCGTTAGCGCCAGCATGGGTACGGTGAAGATATAGGCAAGCTCAGTTATCCCTTAGTGAAGAAATGCTTCACCTTTTCGCAAAACTTGGTCGTCTGCATTTTGCCTGCCGCAGTCTGCCCGATGAGGGGAGCAAATAACCCTGCTAAGATCGCAAGACACTGTTTTCGGTATTTGTATGCAGCCACGCCGTTTTGCCCGCGAACTTGCCCTGTTGGGAATGAGTCAGTTGTCTCAGAAAAAAGCCAGCGCGATCGCGAGCCAAGACTTGGACGTCTTGGTAACGGCAGCGGTGCGATCGCTGGCGGGGGAAGTGCAGGATGCCCTCGAAGTGGCGGCAGGCGAGGTGCAGCAGGGCCAAGATCATCTGCTGAGAAGTGAAACCCGCGCAAATAGTTTAGAAGATGCTCGCAGTGCCATACAGGCCGCACTAGAAAAGACGCAAACGGCGATTAACCGGCTGGGCAACGCTCTGCAAATTCCCGAAATGGTTCAGCTTTCGAATCGCAAAGAGGTGCGTGGCTATGCGATCGAACTCATCTCAATAACCGCCAAATACTGTACCGAGGTAGACGTCGAATTGGATGAGGCAATGGTGTCTTGGCAGGTAAAGCGTCTGCCGCGCATTGATCGCGATATTTTGCGAATTGCCGTGGTGGAAATGAGGCATCTTGGCGTGCCCGATCGCGTTGCCATTAACGAAGCCATTGAGATTGCTAAACGCTACAGCGATGAAGACGGCTATCGCTTTGTCAATGGCGTTTTGAGACGCTGGGTTAATCGCTTTTTGCACCCTTTGGAAAAAGAGGAGTCAACTGCTGGGGTGGACGTGCCAGCAACTGGCAATCCGAGCTAATTCGAATGCATCCAGTTTTATGAATGGCTCGCCCAAAGAGGAGAGCCAGACAGGCCATGGCTTCTCGGTGGCTTCCCGTTTGTGCAAGCAGTATTTTTTTGTCTTAGGCCGTCGTCCAGCACTTAGACGGGGGCTAACGGTGGTGTCTGGTAATTGAGTTTGGAACTCTCAATTGGCAAGGTTATGGTGAATTCGGTTCCTTGTCCAACTGCCGTTTCAACTGCGATCGTGCCTTGATGCTGTTCAATAATTTTGAAACAGATGCCCATTCCGAGGCCGGTTCCTTTGCCAACCGTCTTCGTCGTAAAGAAAGGATCAAAGATTTTTGCTTTGATTGCAGGCGTCATTCCCGGCCCGGTGTCGCGAAAGCTAATCTGAATATGCTCGTCTGACTGGACACGGGTAGCGATGGTCAACTGTTTTGGCTGACTGTCGGCATCAAACATCGCATCTAAAGCGTTTGAAAGGATGTTCGTAAACACCTGATTGAGTTGAGAGGGTGAACACCGAACAGATGGCAGTGAACCGTATATTTTAATTACCTCAATGCCCTTTTTAAGGCGATGGTTGAGGACGACTAGCGTACTGTCGATACCTTCGTGAATATCGACATCTTTGATGGTTGCTTCGTCGAGCCTAGAGTAATTTCGGAGCGAAACAACAATATTGCGGACACGCTCTGTCCCGGTCTTGAGTGATTCTAGAATATTCTCTACATCCTTCAATAAAAAATCTAGGTCAATCTCTTCCTGCACCTCTAGAACAGCATCACTGGGATGTGGATACTCTGTCTGATAAGTGGCTAGTAAGGTTCTTAAATCCTCGACATATTCTTTTAGGTATGGCAAGTTACCTTGAATAAAGTTGATAGGATTGTTGACTTCATGAGCAATTCCGGCAACCATTTGCCCTAAGCTCGACATTTTTTCAGTTTGAATCAGCTGTGCCTGGGTGGACTGCAGTGCGGCAAGGGCATCAGAAAGTTCCTGCGTCCGTTCTTCAACCCGAGATTCCAACGTTCGAGCAGCCGCTTCGAGTTCGTCAGTATATTCGCCTGTCCATTGCACAAGCTGATTTAGAGCTTCCGCCAACGTACCGATTTCGTCTTTACTGTGTGGAGTGGTTCGCAGAGTAAAGTCTTCTTCTTGGATAACCTGCTGTGCTATTTGAGTAATATCCTGAATCGGTCTGGCGATAACTCGGGCAATCCTTAGCGCTAGCAGCGTCATTAAGCAGGCCCCTAGGGTGGCAATGGCGACAATGACGAACCATGTGGTCAGCTTGGCCTGATTCAGCAAAGCTTTCGAAAAGAGAATAACCAGATAATAACTTTGACCTTCTGAGCCGTCGAAGCGGATTTCCTGAATCAGGTAGTCTCTGTTCTGTGCTGTTTCAACTGCCTCATGATCCACTAAATCATACAGCCATAAGAGTTCTGGCGATATTTCAGGGAAGGTAGAGGCGACAATTTGATCTTTACCGTTCCCACCATTGTCTAAAATAATGACCAGCTGTTCGTCAACAATTCGGCTGATTTGCTCTAGTCGTTCGTCATCAAGGACATTGCCAATCAAAATACCGCCTTCAATCCCCTGGTTCGTTTTAACTGGGGCTGTGCCCAATAAAACCGGTGGTCCCTGATTGCTAGTGCCTGCAATCGTAGCCAAGTCTGACCCAGTCAGCAGCAGCTCTGTAATGGTATTTGCCTGGAGTTGGCGATCTTTCAACGTCGGCTGACGCGTTTCTAAGATGGGCTGGCCTGCCGTATCCACAATGGCAATCAGATCAGCATCTAAGATGCTCTTGAGAGGAAGAATAAGCTGCCTTAGTCGAGTGGCATCGGATGTTGCCGTTCCCTGAACAATGTCTGATTGGATTGATAACAGTCGAGCATCCAGTCGCAGATACTTTAACTCCTTTTCAATTTCCCGCTCGACCAGGGCAGCTAATTCCTCAGACCGAACCTTGTGTTTCTGTTCCAAACGGAACATCAAATATTGACCCAGCGCTACGATGCCAGTAACCCAGCAGCCGATGAATAGCAGGATAAACGGCATGCTGATCTTGGTAGTGATAGAAGCTCGGCTGTAATAGTCCAAAAAATGTCTATTAAACATGAAGCCTTGTAGGAGTCAACAAGATCCGTTTTGCTTGATTCGTACTACTGCACCAAAATATAGTCAGCCTCAGTGAGCGCTGCCTGCCCCTCTTCACTATCAATAAATTCAATAAACGCTTCCGTCGCTTCAGAGGGCGCACTGGGCACCACCATCCCTAGCGATAGTGCCATTGGGTAAGCGCCGGATTGTAAGTTTTCCTTCGACGGTTCAACGCCATCAATGCTCAAGATCGTTATCGGCAACTCAGATAAGTCATCCTCCAGAGGAATCGCTGCAATGCTGAATTCAGTCGTTGCCGCCGTTTCTAGCACCTCATCATCTTCAGCAAAAACAACGGCATTGGGGGTAATCTTTAGATCTGCACCCAGGTAGGTCTCGCGCAGTAGCAGCTTTTCATTTTCGTCTTCTGCGAGGTCAAAGAGAATGATCTCGGCATCAGGGCCACCCAGGTCTTGCCAGTTACTAATCTTACCGCTGTAGATAGCTTTGATTTGTTCAGCATTAATATCGGCAATCCCGGTAACGCTTTCGTGGACAGCGATGACTAGAGGCGCTTTGACCAAGGGCCGATAGACTAGCTGCTTTCCAGTTTCCTCTGGGGTCATCTCGCGGCTAACGGCGCCAATATCCATGGCGGCAGACTTCACACCGGCAATGCCCCCACCGGTCTGGCTCGGGGGAAAGTATTCGAATTCAACGGTGGTCGTGGTTTCAGAGTAAGCGTCTGTTAGCAGCTCTAAAACTTCGTAGCTCTCAGAAGAGCCGCCAATTTTTACCGTATCCTCTGATGGTGCTTCAGTGGATTGAGAGGTCGAA
>JBCCNE010000431.1:0-4537 GCA_039026015.1 Cyanobacteria bacterium P01_C01_bin.70
GCAATGGCGGCAATGATGAGATTTTCGGCGGTTCCGGTAACGACTTTATCGATGCCGGCGACGGCAATGACCTGATCGCAGGCGGCGCAGGTCTCGACTTCGTATTCACCGGCGCGGGTCAGGACGTGGTCACCCTGTCCGATCAGGGATTCACCATCGTGGCCGACTTCACTCTGGGTGAAGACACCCTGGCGCTTGATGGACTCAGCGTTGACGAGGTGCAAATCGACAGCATTTTCGACAGCACCGTAATTACTTCAACCACCACTGGGGCAGCGATCGCCTTCCTACCCTTTGTGGATGCGGCTGATTTAGAGGTAAGTGGTTTTCTCCCCGCGATCGAGCAACCTTTGTTAGATGACGGCGGCGGAGAACCGGCAACGGCGGCTCCACTCTCAGGAACTGTCGATGCTGGCACCCCTGCCAATGACTTTATCAACGGCACTGCTGACCTCGATCAAATTAGTGGTGCTGCGGGCAACGACATTATTCACGGGTTGGGGCAGGACGATGTGCTCAACGGTGAACTCGATAACGATATTATTCACGGCGGCGACGGCAATGACGCGATTACCGGCAGCGATGGTACCGACGTGCTCAACGGCGGCAATGGCGACGATCTGATCGATGGCGGCCTGGGCAGCGATGCCCTGTTCGGCGGTGACGGTGCCGACAGCTTCGTGATCACGCCCAATTCCGTAGTAGATATTATCTTTGACTTTGAGGTGGGCAGCGATCGCCTCACTTTTGAGGACGGTCTCAGCCTCGGCCAGGTCAACTTCGTGCAGGATGGCAATAGTACTCTAGTCATTGCTGAGTCTGGAGCGCCCTTAGCCGGATTAGTCAACGTCGATGCCACCGCGCTAGAGGCCGCTCTTTCAATCAATTAAGCCGTTTAAGGCTGCCGCCGTAAAAGCACTGCCAGCCAGTCCGCCAATCTGTAGGGTGGGCACTGCCCATCCTACTAGCCGCCTCGTCCTCATCCATCTCATTCATCAAAGGAGTCATGACATGAATGCTTCCCTTAACTTCGACCGATTAGTTTTCTTCGGCGACAGCCTGACGGACGCAGGCGGCATTTTTGAACTCAGCAGCCAAAATCTCGTCGTGCCGATACCGCCCGAAAATATAGGATATGCGCAACGGTTTTCCAACGGTGAAGTCTATGCTGATATTGCCCCGCAGCTGCTCGGCATTGAAGCGGTCGAAAATTTTGCGCTGGGCGCCGCCACCAGCCTCGGAGAACTGACCCTCGGCACACTGCTTGCCTTAACCGATTTGCTGAGTCTGGTACGGCCGGACGCTGATCTCGCCCTGCTCGACTTGGACATTAATATCAACGCTCAGGTCGATCGCTTTTTAGAAAATCCTGGCGACCCCGACAACACCGCAGCCTCTCTCTTCATCGGCCTGAATGATTTTGGTCAGTTTGCCCTGGTCAACCCCGAGCCCACGCCTGAAGAAGTCGACGCTTTCGGTTCGCTGGTGGCTGCCAATACCCTCGCAGCAGCAGGCCGATTGGTTGAAGCTGGCGTCGAGACAATTATCTTAAACACCTTGCCCGCCAGTAGCTTTTTTCCCGTAAACGCTACCCAACCGGGGCTTTCAAACGACGGCACAATCATCCATAATCAGACGTTGTTAGCCGGTAGCGCCGAGCTAGCGGCAGCGGGTGCCAAGGTGCTAGTGGTAGATTTTGCTGCGATCGCCCAAGAAATCGCCGCCGACCCCAGCGCGTTTGGTTTTCTCGCCCCCCTCTCAACCGTGCGATTCTTTAGCATCGGCACTAACCCGACGATTACCGAAACTCCTGACGGCCCAGTGCTCAGCTTTCCGGAAAATCCAGCGTCTCTAGACAATCTAGACCAGCAGGCCTTCTTTGACCTGGTGCATCCCACAACGGCGACCCAAGGCATCTTCGCGGCATTTTATTCCGAGAGTTTGACCAGCGAGGTGCAAATTCTCGGGGACGACAATGATCTCATCCAGGGCGGCAGCGGCGATGATTTGGTGTTGGCTGGCGGCGGTAATGACCGGGTGCTGCTGAGAAGTGGTGACGACGTGGCCTTGGGCGGATTGGGCGATGACCACGTTTTCGCCGGCTCCGGTAATGACATTGTTGCTTTAGGCTCTGGTGACGATGTGGGTTTTGGTGGCAGCGGTGACGACGTGCTCGCTGATGGCGGCGGCAACGATTTACTGTTTGGTGGACGCGGTGATGATGTGCTGATCGACGGGCTGGGTTCAGACAGGGTCTTCGGTGGCGGGGGTGATGATGTGTTTGTCTATGCCGAGGCGGCGCTGCTTGGCGGCACGGGTACGGACAATCGCGACTTATTTTTCGGCGGCAGCGGCGATGACATCCTCTTTCTCACCTTAACCGAAGCTACGCGGGCAACCATCGAAGCCGCTGATGATATTGATGCGGCCTTGGCCAACATCGGCATCTCAACCAATAGCATTGAGGACATCCAGTTCATTGAGAGTCCGGCTGAGTTGAGTGTGCTGGAAGTCGATGCCCGGATTGCTGAAGCCGACCTGTGGGGGCTGATTTAGCTTAAAGGGGCGATCGCTAATTACCCGCCCGTGATCGCTAATTACTAACCTGTGATTGATGGTGGCAAGCGTGTGATCACTAGTTACCAAGGGGCGATCGCTAGTTGCAGGGGTGCGCGCCAAACCAGCCCAGAACCGTAGTCGGTCAGTTTGGCTAATACGAGGATAAGCTTGGTGGCTCACAAGTGCTGAACATGAAACGTTCACTGACAAAACTCGCCAGCTAGACTGCAACCTTTAATATATCTACCCAATATGAGCGTACTATACGGACAACTCGCAGCTTATCCACTCAATTTGACAAGATACACTGCGAATAATCAGCATATTCACCCTAATTTGGGCAGATAGACTGCGACTGTCGATCTAATAAGAATTATCCAGTATCTCCTATGCAAAACGTATCTGGAATTGGCGGTATCTTTTTTCGGTCAAAGGCCCCAGCGGTCTTGGGGCAATGGTACGAGAAACATCTCGGCATCAACCCAGTGCCCCAAAATTACGACCAGCAACCATGGTCACAGGAGGCTGGGCCTACTATCTTCGCGCCATTCCCAGATAACACAGACTACTTTGGCGATACTCAAAAGCAATGGATGATCAACTTTCGCGTGCGTGATCTTGACGCGATGGTTGACCAACTCCGTGCTGCGATGATTGAAGTCGATGTCTACCCAGAAGCCCATCCCAATGGGCGATTCGCACGCCTACATGATCCCGAAGGCAATCCAATTGAGCTTTGGGAGCCAAAACAAAATGGATAACCAAAAAATGCACCCGAGTCGCGAAATCGGGCGTTTCGACAATGAAAATTGGCTCGTCGTGACCGGGTGATTTTGGACGTCAGTGCGATCGCACATCGCCGTACAAACTGCTAGCTCAGCAGTTGTCAACTGGGAAGTGAGGGGGAGCCAAGCTTGCGTCACTGAGTCTCCGCTACTTTGCGCAGCCCACAAAGCGTATCATGTGAACTGAAGGCTTCACGTATCGAGGTCTAGCCAATGTCTTCTACCGTTACGTCTTCTCCTAAGATTCTGGCAGGAAAGCCAGTGATTGATGGAACTCGGATTAGCGTCGAACTCATCTTGGAGAAGCTGGCAGCCGGCGAATCCGAGGCACAGATTCTCGCAGCGCACCCTCATCTTGAAGATGATGCAGTACGCGTCGCTCTCGATTTCGCAGCAAGAGCGCTCAGGGCGGACATCGTGTACCCCACAAAGGCAGCCTAACCTTGGATGTCGTTGCCGACGAGAGTATCGATTCTCAGATCGTTGTCGCTCTTCGGGCTGCTGGCCACGACGTCTTCGCAGTTGCGGAAGCATGCCCTGGTGTTGCAGATGATGAGGTACTTGCTATCGCGAGTGACCGCCGCTCGCTGCTGATTACGCAGGACAAGGACTTCGGTGAGCTTGTGTTCCGTCTTGGTCAAGCGTCATCGGGCGTGCTTCTACTTCGCCTTTCTGGCGTAGTTGCCAACGAGAAGGCAGAGCTCGCAGCGGATGCGTTGCGTGACCACGGGATCGAACTCGTTGCAGCATTCTCAGTCCTCGATAGGCTGAACCTTCGCATCCGACCACATGGCGTATGAGAAGCGGTCGGCGATGCCTATCGTTAGTGCGATCGCACATCGCCGTAAACACTGTTTAGTTCAACAGTTGTCAACTGGGAAGCGGCGAGGGGCAATCGCTGTCCGCAATACCATTCCAAAAGGCCCACACTAAGCAGATCTGGCATATACACTGGGCACTTAATATATCTGCCCGACAGACGTAGCTTATTTTAATAAGCATTCTTATGAGTCAGAAGAATGCTTCCGTCACTGAAGAAGAGCATTCTCATGCTGGCTCACCTGACGATATGTGAGACTACAGGTATAAACCTAACGACCTCATTGCTACCTCGTCCGCCATCGCCGCCTTGACTCAAAAACTGATGAAACTGCGTTCAATTGAGACCACTCCTAGCCCCAACTGCATGAAGC
>JBCCNE010000432.1:0-4529 GCA_039026015.1 Cyanobacteria bacterium P01_C01_bin.70
CATGCCGAAACCCTGGGCAACCAGTATGGCCTGCTGATTTGTGACGAATGTCATCATTTGCCCAGCGACTTTAACCGGGTGATTGCCGAATACTCGGTGGCCCCCTATCGCCTGGGCTTAACCGCCACGCCTGATCGGGCCGATGGCCGCCACGATGATTTAAATCAACTGCTGGGGCCAATCGTCTATCAAAAGCAGCCCGAAGACTTGGCTGGCAGCACCTTAGCGCCCTACGAGGTGGTGCAAATCAAGGTGTCTCTAAGTTCCGATGAACAGCAGCGATATGAAAGGCTAATTCACCAGCGAAATGACTTTTTGCAAGGAGCCAATATCTGGCTGGGCAGCTTGGAGGGGTGGCAGCGGTTTGTGCAGGCCAGCGCCAAATCAGCGGCAGGACGACGCGCTATGTTGGCCCATCGCGAATCACGGGCGATCGCCCTGGGCACCGAAGGCAAACTGCGAATCTTAGGTGAACTGCTAGAGCGGCACTTCCCGGAACGCTGCCTGATTTTTACCGCCGACAACGCGACGGTCTATCGCATTTCCCAAGACTTTTTGATTCCCGCCATTACTCACCAAACGCCTGTCAAAGAGCGCCAAGCTATTTTGGAAAAGTTTCGCAGCGGTGATTATCCCACCTTGGTGGTGTCGCAGGTGTTGAACGAAGGAGTCGATGTTCCCGATGCGCGGGTGGCCATTATGCTGTCGGGCACCGGTTCGACCCGCGAATATATTCAGCGGCTGGGGCGCATTTTGCGCAAGGGGTCAGGACAAAAGCAGGCGATTCTCTACGAGGTGATTGCCGAGGAGACCACTGAAGAGGGCATGTCTCGTCGCCGCCGCACGCAACCCAAAACCCGTAAACCTGGTCAGTTAGAACTATTGTCTTCGAAACAACCCTATCCACAAGACGCGCGATCGCTACCCAAAGCGGCAGAACCCGAAGCGGACTGGCCGGATTAGAATTCGGGGTTCGGAATCAGCAGGGCATACAGTAGAGTAGCGCTGACAATCAACTCTGGCTCCGGGGTTTTCCAATAAAATCAAAGGCACACCCCTTTGAGTGAGGCTGCTCATGGTTCAAGCACTCAGCAAACCATTCAAACCAGAACAGCACTTCACCCACTCGCCCCTCACCTGGGAAGAGTTCAAGACGCTGCAAGCGGTGCTGAGTCCTCGGGGGGTGAGGGTGTCTTATTGCCGGGGTGAGGTAGAGCTATTGACCGTATCAGATTTACATGGCCTGATTGCGGGTAATCTCGGCTACTTGCTGGAGATGTTTATGCTTGAGCATCTGATTCGCTTTATCGGACTCGAAGATTTCAGTATTGAAATTCCGACTACGGCGAGTGCCCAAGCCGACAAAGCCTACTGCTTTGAAGAGCGCAAAACCATTCCAGACCTCGCGGTTGAAGTCGTCATCACTGGAGAGCGGGAAACCAAATTAAAGCGCGACGCGGCTCTCCAAGTTCCCGAAGTTTGGTTTTGGATTGACCACGAAATTCGGATATACCGCCTCGACGAAGCCACCAACGAGTATTGCCCCATGCCCAACAGTGTCTGGCTGCCTGAACTAGATCTTAAGCGACTAGCGATCGCTGCTACGCAAGAGTTTAGGGCTGATGCCATTCAAGCATTTATAAAGTAGATTTCGCCCAAATGGCCATTGTTTGGATGTCAATGCGGCGGGGATAGGGCATTGGCGATCGCCAATAGTCTCTCCGGGCGATCAACGACCCAATTGGGCTGGGCAGTTATCAGGGCGGCTTTGGTATTGAATCCCCAGGTAACCGAGACCGAGCGGATACCGGCAAAACGAGCGGCGTCAATGTCGCGCACCTCGTCACCCACATAGACGGTCGTAGCGGCGTCAATCTGATGCTGTTCGAGGCAGCGGGCGATGAGTTTGCCCTTGCGAAACAGGGTGCCGCCACCGTCGATACCGATAAAGCAGTGGTCAAGCTGGTGGGCAGTTAAAAAAGCCCGAACGGCCTCTGGGGTGTTGGAGGTGATGACGGCTAGTTGATGCTGCTGAGCGTGCAGTTCTCGAATGACGTCTGGCATGCCCTGGCAAGGTGGGATTTGGGCACTTTGTCCCCGCAGCTCGGTGCGCACTCGCCGCAGCAGTGCCGGAATTTTGAGTATTGGAATACCGGAATAGCGAATCAGTTGCCGTGCGGTCAGTCCCTTTAAGGCGTCCACTTCGGCCAGGGGGGTGGGTCGGAACCCAAACTCTGGGGCCAATCGGTTAGTGATAGCGACGATCGCCGACAAGCTATCAGCGATCGTGCCGTCGAAATCGAAGATGAGAGTACTCAACGTTGCGCTACCAAGGACGCCAATCCTCCCAATCTTCGTTGAAAATGGAAGTGTTTGGGAACTGAGTTGGATTGCCGCTGGCTTCCAACTCTTGCCGCAACTCATACATCAGGGGGTCGAGGGTCGGCATATTATCCACCAAATCGTAGGGCAGAATGCCTTTCCGCAGGGCGAAATCTGCCGTTGCCGCAGCGCCGACACCCACTGACCATTCATAGGAATGGACGCGATAAGCGGCGGCTGCGATCGTGCTCATGGCCAAGCCTTTGCCCGTCACCAGCAAATTATCAATTTTTTGGGGAATCAGCGCTCGCAGGGGAATCTGAGTGGGATAAGCCTGTCCGTGCGCTTGGCGGACTCCGGGGCGTTCAATATTGCCCGGTATTTCGGGGGGACTTAACAACATGCAAGGGTGAAAGTCGATCGCATATTGAGCAATGCCAATCGAGTCGGGATAAATGCGGGCCCGTCGCCGCTGGGGGATGTCGTTGGGGGCCGTTTCGTTGACGACGGCATCAATTGCCAACTGACCAGCAGCTTCTATCCGCAGCAGCTCATAGGTTGCAGGATCGAGATTTTCCTGATAAAAGGGATCGCTAAAATCAATCCAAGTAAAGTCAACTTCGTTAATCTCAAACCCGTCTTCATAGCCGTAATAGGGGCGACCAACGATGCGCCGCGCTTCCCGAATGTAGGGGAATTTCGATAAACCATGGGCAGTGCCCATCGGTGAGTCGAAACCTTGGAGGAACTGACTGTTGAGAATCGGCTCTTTGAGATCGTCGTCAAGTTGTGAGTCAGCTTCGCCGATCACCATCCAGTAGTAATAGCTGATGGCGTTTTCTTCGCCGCGCCGCAGGGTTTCCTGCCGTAGCCCCCCCATCCAGCCGCCGGGTTCAAGCTGCCCGAGTGCTGACAGTTGATCGTGGGAGTAAATCAGGTTGTCGCCGGCATTGCCGGGACGATAGTCGTTGCCCCAAGTCCAGTTCTGCATGGAAATGTCGCCAGGCTGGGGGCGCGGTACGCCCGCGATCGTCTCATCGCGCTCTGGCTGGGCGGCCCAGATACGGCGATAGGTAAAGACATAGTCGTAGTAGTCTTGGGCGTTGTAATCGCGGACTTGCTCCCAGCTAAAGTACGGCTCGTACTGCAAATAGTAATCAGGAATATCTTGTTCTGGCGGCTCTTCTGTCTTTTCCATGGCAAAGGTATAGGTAAAGCCCTGGGTGCAGTAAGGGTCCTGGTTGGTGGTCGGCGATGACGGATTTAGGTGTGTCTTGGGGTCGAGTCCCAAAAGATAGGGCACATCGGCCATCGCAATCAGCTCGCCGGTTTCCGTGGCCTCAATGACATACCAGTCGACGGGGCCTGCCGGGGCGTCTGCTGGCGGCACAAACTGAATGATTGTTTTCTCAAAGCGCGAGGAATCGTCGTAGGTGTAGAAATCCTCAATGACGGCCGAAAGCGGTTCGGTATTGAGCGGCGGGGTATCGGGTTGGGGACGGTGTTGAATCCCTACGACGCTGGTGATCTGGCTGCCGTCAGCATTGAATTCTAGATCCTTAGGCACGGTGCTCGGAAACCATTGCAGCTCGCCGTCACCGTCAGCCGCCGCATCCTCCAGCATGTCAAAGAGGATCTCGTGGGCATCGTAGGGCAAAAAGCAGGTGGCGCTGACCCAGCATCGTCCCGGATCAAGCTTGCCATATTTGTTGGCAACCCGCTCGCGCAGCTCTTTGTAGCCTTCGGAGTAAAAAAGCAGTTGACGCTGTCGCCGCGACTCATCCAAGGCGGTGGTGCCCTGGGAGGAAATTTGCCCCCCCACCCAATCGGTCATTTCAGTCAGACAGACGGTGTGCCCCGCTTTGAGCGCCTGATAAGCAGCTGCAGTTCCCGACAGCCCCCCTCCCACAATCAGCAGGTCACATTCGACCACCTCGTCAGCGTTGGGCCGCAATGCTGCAGAAGCGTCGGTTGACGGAGGGGCTTGGGCATAGGCGGCAAACTGGGTAAAGGAAGGAGCCGCGATCGCGACGGTCAATCCAGAAGCGATCGTGACGCGACTTAAACGAGCTAATTGGGGCATCGGTGAATCCTTGAGAATGCTGTGTTCAAAGCTTAGAGGACTTTGTCTGCTCTAGCGTGAGAATTTGACGATGAAATTTGAAAGCTTAGTCAGCTGTTAGCGAGGTGCGATCGCCCAGCAGTTA
>JBCCNE010000433.1:0-4525 GCA_039026015.1 Cyanobacteria bacterium P01_C01_bin.70
CAACATGACGATTAGCGATGCCGTCTTGCTGGCATTGCTGATAGCTCACATCCAAATTTTCAAAGCGGATTTTCTCCTTAGGTCAAAACTGAGGGGCAGGATGTGACCAAGGTAGAGTACATCGGAGAACTGCTTGTGACTTCAGTCATTTCTCAACCAGAAACGCTTACGCATCTAGAAGCCTATGTAGGGCAATCAGAACGGGCTGAGCTCGTGAAGCAGGTGCGGGCCAAAATTGATGAGCTGGGAATTCAATACATCTATTACCAGTTTGTTTCGGTGACTGGGCGCATCACGGGCAAAGGCGTGCCCGCGTCGCACTGGGAGAGCATTGCCGATCGCGGCATTCAGCTCGTTTATGGGGCCATGGCAAACCTGTTCTTAGATCGCCATGGCAACTACATCGGCTACGGCCCAGAAGCCTCAGAGCTGGTGGCCATTCCCGACCCCGACACCTTTTGTCAACTGCCCTGGGACAAGCGCGTGGCGCGGGTCTTTTGCACCTGTTTCCGCAATCGCGAAGAACCCGAAGATCCGGGTGCCTATCTGACGGCGGACTGTCGCGGCAATCTGCGGCGCATCCACGAACAGTTTCAGATGGAGCACAGCGGCCTGCACCTGCGGCACGGCACCGAGCCCGAAATGATGTGGCTCAAAAAGGGGCCCGACGGCAAGCCCGCTGGCGGGGCCACCCATCCCTACTGCTATCACATCGACCAGTTTGAGCAGCTTCGTCCGGTGGTGCTGAAGGTGATCGAATATAGCAATGCCATGGGCCTGGATATGATCCAGGGGGATCACGAGGACGCGCCCGGACAGCTAGAGCTGAACTTTATGTTTGACGATGCCCTGCGCACCTGCGATCGCCTCACCACCTACCGGCAAATCTGTGCCCAAGTGGCGCGGGAGTTTGGACTGATTGCCTGCTTTATGTCGAAGCCGTTTATGGGGTTGTCGGCCAACGGCTGTCACCACAACCTTTCCCTCTGGTACGGCGGCGAAGATGCGGTGAATGCCCTAGGACAGGAAACCCAGCCTGGCGCTGACGGCGTGTTTCACTATCGGCGCGGCGGCGAAAACACCTTCCTGCCGGATCCAGAACTGAGCAAAACCAAGCCCGGCCCCATTGGACTGCAGGCGATTGGCGGCGTGATTGAGCATCTGGGAGCATTGACGGCGATCGGCTGCTCCACCGTTAATTCCTATCGTCGCCTATGGGATACCGGCTTGTGGGCTCCCGTCTATGCTGACTGGGGCTTCCAGAACCGCACCTGTGGTCTGCGCGTGTCTGCCCCTGGTCGGTTCGAATACCGCGCCGTCGATTCGATGGTCAATCCTTACCTGATGGCATCGGCCATTCTCAAGGCGTTCGATGACGGCATCAAGCGCCATCTTGATCCGGGCGAACCGGAGGAGCGCAACCTGTATGAGGCGATGGAAGCCGGCAAGCAGGTGAAGAAACTGCCGATGTCCCTGGGTGAAGCGCTGCAGCGCTTAGATGAGGATGAGGTAATCAAATCGGCCATGCCGGGGGACATGTATCGAGTCTACAGCTGGTACAAGCGGGATGAGTGGGAAAAATTCCTGGCTACGGCGACGGATTGGGATACTGAGATGTATCTAGACTGCTTGCCTTGACGTTGTCTTCCTGGTTAACTTCCCTAAAGCCCTGCCCGTTGCGTTTCCCCGTTGTCTTGATAGATGCCTCCCAAATTCATGTCCTGGATTACCCTGCTGCGATGTTGGTTCGTGTCAGTCTGCCTGTTTGGACTGCTAAGCGGCCCGACGACGAGTAGCGCCCTAGCCGCTACTGTGCAGCATCCGCTGGATGCATTGACTGCCGCAGAATACCAAGCCGCCCTGACGATTTTGCAAGACCAGGGACTGGTCGATGCTGACAGCCGCTATCCGTTTATGCGACTGCAGCCGCCGGCTAAAGACACGGTGTTAGCGTGGCAGCCCGGTGAGCCGTTTGAGCGCTCGGCCTTCGCCATGGTGAAACAGGGGCCAGCAGTCTACGAGGCCGTGGTGAATCTGACTCAGCAGCAGGTGACTCGGTGGGATGAAATTGCGGATGTGCAGGCGGGCATTCTGCTGAACGAATGGCTGCAGGCTGGAGACATTGCCCGAGCGGATGCGCAGTGGCAGGCCGCAGTTAAACAGCGGGGATTCGGGCCAGCGGACTATAAGGATATTGTGTGCGCGCCGCTGTCCGCCGGTTACTATGCCGCCCCCGAAGAAGAGGGGCGTCGCCTTTTTCGGGTGGACTGTTTCTACAGTGGGGACACGGAAAACTTCTGGGGCCGCCCCATCGAGGGGCTGACCGCCGTTGTCGATATCGATGCCGGTCAGGTGTTTAAGCTGATCGACACGGGCGTCGTGCCAATGCCCGACAGTCCGGCGGGCTACACCGAGGCGGAAGTGAGGCAGCAGCAGCCCCCCAAGCCGTTGACCTGGGTGGAGAAACAGGGCCATGACTACACGATGCAAGGCGGGGTGATGAACTGGCATAACTGGCAGTTCCATCTGCGGCTAGACTCCCGCGTCGGGCCGATTTTTTCCCTGGTGCAGGTCAACGACGGCGATCGCTGGCGCTCCGTGATGTATGAGGGGTCGCTATCCGAACTGTTCGTACCGTACCAGAGCACTGACCCCAACTGGTATTTCCGCACCTATATGGATGCTGGAGAATACGGCGCTGGCAAGCTGGCGGTGCCGCTGGAACGCGATCGCGACTGCCCCTCCACGGCCACCTACCTCGACGCCGTATTTGTCGACGATATGGGGCAGCCCTATACCCAAGCCGATGCGGCCTGTGTGTTTGAGCGCTACGTGGGCGATCCGGTGTGGCGACACTATGATGCCATTTTGGAAAAGTCCGCCAGTCGGCGCGATCGCGAGCTGGTGGTGCGCTTTGTGACGGCGATCGGCAACTATGACTATCTATTCGACTGGTCCTTTGGCGAAAACGGCACCCTGAAAGTGCGCTTTGGCGCTAGCGGCATGGAGGAAGTGCAGGCCGTTCCTGCAATGGACATCGACGAAGCTGCCCCAGCCCACACCCGGTTTGGCCGCATGGTCGCCCCGCAGACCGTGGCCACCAACCACGATCACTTTTTCAGCTTCCGACTCGATATGGATGTAGATGGCCCCGCAAACAGCTTTGTCCACGATGACCTGAAAACCGTCGCTGCCAAAGAAAGCCCCCGCACCAGCTTTTGGACGGTGGAATCGCACACGGCGAAAACTGAATCGGACGCCCAAATGACCCTCAATATTCGGGAACCAGCGCTCTGGCGGGTCACCAATCCCCACGCCACCAACTTTGTGGGCTATCCCACCAGCTATGAGTTCAAATCTCACGGCAACGCCATGGCGATGATGCGGCCTGACGACTTTCCCCAGCAGCGAGCCGGATTTACCAATCATCACCTCTGGGTCACGCCCTACGCGGCTAACGAACTCTATGCGGCAGGAGATTATCCCAACCAGAGCCACGGCGGCGATGGCCTGCCCGCGTGGACCAGCCGCGATCGCGCCATTGAGGATACCGACATTGTGGTGTGGTACACCCTCGGGCTCCATCATGTCGTCCGAGCCGAAGACTGGCCCGTCTTGCCCACAGAATGGCACGAGTTCGAAGTGCGGCCATTCGACTTCTTTGACCGCAACCCCGCTATGGCGATTGCTGGGTAAAGTCGGCCACCAATCACTGTGGTGAGCGGTTTAACGCTCTCACCCCTTTCAAGCGGTCTAAACTCCTCACTTTCAAGGGCATAGCGCTGCGGTGGCAGACAACCTTAGACTCACACCAACAGCTTTTGCTCCTTTGTGGTTACGACGGGTTGGCTATCTAGCCCTAACAGATATGGTTTAAAGGGGTGTGAACAGTAATATGCCAGAATTAGCATGAGCGAAAATGAGTGCATCACCCAAGACTGTTGAATGGATTGGCAGTTCTATGAAAGATTTGCAGGAGTTTCCACAGGATGTTCGGCAAACTATGGGGTACGCCCTGTACTTGGCTCAATGCGGTGAAAAGCATCCCTCAGCCAAGCCCCTGAAAGGATTTAAGGGAGCTGGGGTGCTGGAAGTTGTAGATGGTTTTGACGGAGATACCTATCGAGCCGTCTACACCGTAAAACTGGCTGAAGTGGTCTACGTGTTACATGCTTTTCAAAAGAAGTCAAAGCAAGGCATTGCGACGCCTAAACAGGATGTTGAATTGATTGAAAAAAGACTGAGACAGGCCAAGGAGCATTACTCACAAAATTACAGCAAACTGCCAGGAGAATAAGACATGACTGAAGAAATTGAGGTACAAGCCAGTAGTGGCAATGTATTTGAAGATTTGGCTTTGGAGAACGCTGAAGAATTGCTTGTCAAAGCAGAGCTTGCCCGTCGGATCAGCCGCATTATTACTACTCAGCAAATGACTCAAACTGAGGCAGCAGAGGTGTTAGAAGTTGATCAACCTAAAATCTCGGCATTAATCAATGGCAAGCTGGCAGGCTTTTCGACCGCA
>JBCCNE010000434.1:0-4509 GCA_039026015.1 Cyanobacteria bacterium P01_C01_bin.70
CGCGATAAGCGAATTATCGCCGGCGCCAACGCCAACCGAGTCGGCGCCCAGTTTGATCCAGAAGGACTGGTCGGCACGGTGTTGCAAAACCCTCGCTCAATCACCACCTTCGCAATTGTTTCAGAAGCTGAGCTGCAGGTGGAAAAGCCGCCCCTGCCAGAAGGCTTTACGCCTCAAGATGTCTTAATCCAGTACACCTTTACGCCCGTTAGGGCGACTAACTCAGATACGGTCGTTGGAGTTTTGGTGTCGGGCAACATCATTAATGGAGAAGAGGTCATTCCCGCTGCCATCCTAGAAACCCTAGAGGAAGGCTATGGGGCAATTTATCAGCGCCAGAGCGACGGTAGCTACGATCTGGCCGCCACCACGGGCATTACGGCAGCACCCACTCTAGACGCAGAGCTGTTGTCTCAGCTACAGGCTGACCCCGCTCAGATATTCACCAGCCGCACTCAAGCTAACGACCAATCCTACGGTTTGGCGGCCAGAACGCTGACAAACTTCCAGCAAGAACCCGTTGGCATTATTGTGCGGGGCTTACCAGAGTCCTCACTAAATCAGGTGCTGAGCAACAAACTGCGACTGCAGTTATTAGTGGCGCTGTTAATCGTGGTGGCCAACTTGGGCATTGCCTATGCGCTCAGAAATATTATTCTGAATCCGCTGAAGAATCTCCAGCAGGCGACCTGGCAGTTTGGTTTAGGTGAGCGCCAGGCCCGAGCGGATATCTACAGTAAAGACGAAGTCGGTCAGGTGGCTTACGTCTTTAACCAAATTGCTGACAAAATCGTGGCTTCTGAAGATCTGCTCTACACGCAGCAGCAGGCCGACAGAGCGATGGCCCGGCAGTCACAAACGCTGGTTGAGCTGTCTAGCGAACTGCGACAAAAGATGGATCCCGAACATATTTTGGACACCTCGGTCGATAGCATGCGACAGGCGTTAGAGGTCGATCGCGTGTTGATTTATCGCTTTGATGACGACCTGAAGAGTGGCGAAATTACGGCGGAATCGGTGGGTCAAGGCTGGCAGCGCACCAAGGGCCAAATGGTAGAAGATCCGCTGACGCCAGAGGCCATCGAGCACTTCTATTCGGGCCGCGTCAACTTTATCGAAGACCGCGATGTGGCCGGGCTTACCCACTGCCACTGCGAAATTTTGAAGCGCTTAGAAGTGCGAGCCAACATGGTTGCGCCGATTATTGTGGGCGATAAGTTGGTGGGACTGCTCTGTGCGCACCAGTGTTCAGGGCCGCGCAAGTGGACCCCTAGCGAATTGCAGCTAATGCAGCAGCTCTCGACCCAACTCGGCTACGCTCTGAACCAGGCGAACCTTATGCAGCAGCAGCGACAAACGCTCTATTGGGAGCAGCAGCTCAATGAGGCAATCGCTCGCATGCGCGAAACGCTAGATGAGAAGACGATTTTCCAAATTGCGGTCAACGAAACTCGCCAGCTACTTGAAAGCGATCGCTCCGTGATTTATCTGTTTGATGAAACCTGGAAGGGCACCTTCGTTGCTGAATCCGTTACCGATGGCTGGAGCAAAGCCATTAATAACGATCTCTACGACCCTTGCTTTGCCGATCGCTATGTTAAGCAGTATCAGAAAGGGCGAGTCCAGGTAACGCCTGATATCTACAAGGCCGGGCTCACTGACTGCCATATCAACCAGCTTGAAACCTATGAGGTCAAAGCCAATTTAGTTGCCCCCGTCATCGTGAACGACGAGCTGATCGGCCTGCTGATTGTGCATCAGTGCTCTGGCCCCCGCGAATGGGATGAGCTCGAAGTCGAGTTTATCCGCAAGATTTCAATTCAGCTGGGATTTGCCATTGAGCAAGCCCGCCTGCTGGCGGATACGAGAGACCGGCAGCAGCAACTGCAAATGCAGCTCGTCGAACTGCTAAGTGATGTGGAAGGCGCTTCCAGCGGTGACTTGACCGTTCGCGCTAACGTCACGGCGGGGGAAATCGGCACGGTAGCTGACTTCTTTAACGCGATCGTGGAAAGTCTCCGGCAGATTGTCACCAAGGTGAAAGAGTCGGCGACCCAGGTGAACGACTCTCTGGGCGAAAACGAGACATCCATCAAAACCCTAGCCGATGAGGCGCTGCGCCAGGCAGATGAAGTGACCACCACTCTAGCGTCGGTGCAGGCGATGACGGCATCCATCCAGCAGGTGGCCGACAGCGCCCGTCAAGCTGCTGACGTGGCCAGTACCGCCTCCCTGACAGCCGAAAATAGCGGTCAGGCCATGGATTTGACGGTGCAAAACATTCTCAACCTGCGGGACATCATTGGCGAAACGTCGAAGAAGGTGAAGCGGTTGGGTGAATCTTCGCAGCAGATTTCTAAAGTGGTCTCCTTGATTAACCAAATTGCCATGCAGACCAATCTACTGGCCATCAACGCGGGCATCGAGGCCGCCCGCGCGGGCGAAGAGGGCCAGGGTTTCGCGGTAGTTGCCGAAGAAGTCGGCGAACTGGCGGCGCGCTCTGCTGATGCGACTCAAGAGATTGAGCGCATCGTGGAAACCATTCAGCGGGAAACCGTGGAAGTGGTCGAAGCGATGGAGCAGAGCACGACTGAGGTGGTCGCCGGTACGCACCTGGTAGAAGATGCCAAGCAAAGCTTTAGCCGCATTCTCGACGTCTCTCGCCAAATTGACCAGCTTGTACAGTCCATTTCGTCGGCTACGGTCTCTCAGGTCGAGGTCTCGGAAACGGTGACCAAGCTGATGCAAGACATTGCCCAGGTTTCCGAGCGCACGTCGGACGCCTCATTGGAAATTACCAGTTCTCTACGGCGCACCGTTGAGGTGGCGCAGGGCCTGCAGGCATCTGTGGGCGAGTTTAAGACTGGTCAAGCCCAGGGCGCGTCATCACTTAATGCTGGCAACCCGGTGGCACAGGCCTGACCGCGCCCGTCTCGACGTCCTCAGCTCAGGGGCTGAAACCTTGGCGGCCCAGGCATTGGCTGCTAAATGATCACAGCCCCTAGGCTCCAGAAATTCTGGACTTAAGAGCAAGGGGGGACAAGACTGACGCAGTTGCATCCGATTATTAGCCCCCTCTGTCCTCCTAATCTAGGAGCGATCGGCGGCAACATCCTTCAGGATTGGGGATGTACGAGACTGACGCATCAGTTCTAAGAAGCAAGCCGCTGTTTCCCAGTGGTTCTGTCAATCCCTGACCCTGGCTGCCTCTAACCCTGCCATTTACCGACACTCGCTGTCATTTCTTTTACAAATTTTTCGCTGTCGTTCCTTCATCAACTACCGCTATGGCCGACGACAAAGAGCTCCAAATCCGACTTCAATTTCTCGATGAAGCTCAAGAATATCTCGATATCATGGATTCGCGACTGATAGGCATCGCTCAAGGGTTTGACGGAGAAACCATCAACGATGCCCTGCGCGCCGCTCACTCGGTTAAGGGGGGAGCGGCGCTAATGGGGTTTGAGGCGCTAAGCAGCTTGGCTCACCGCCTCGAAGATGGTCTCAAAGTCCTGAAAGTGCAGCGTGGCAAAGTCGAGGTCGATGAGAGTCTTGAAACTAAGCTGCTGGCCGCTGTCGATCGCATGGGCCAGGTAATGCAGTTTGCCCGTCAAGATTTTGACCGCGGCGAGCGGCTGCCCTTGCCGATCGACGAAAACTGGCTAGCGCAAGACGTTTATCCCATTTTTGACGAACTGCACGAGCGCCTTGGCGAGCCCGAAGAAGAAGATGCTCACTCCATGCTGACCCCAGAGGATGGGCAAGACATCATTCCCCTGCTGTTTCAGAGTGAGGTGGAGGGTTGTCTACAGCGATTAGAAGAGGCTCTAGCAGCGGACTCGGCCTGTCTCAAGGAAGAGGTGCAAATTCTGGCCCAAGAGCTGTCGGGGCTAGGAGAAATGCTCCAACTGCCGGCCTTTACTCGGCTGTGTCAGACGATTGGGGCGCAAATAGACGCGATCGCTGATGTCCCGCTGCGGCCAACAGTGCAGGCAGCCCTGGACACCTGGCGAACCGTACAAGCCCAGGTGATCAGCGGTAATTACAACGATATTCCGGAAACCTTTACCGGCAGCCCCGAACATCCGCTGGAGCCGCTGTCAGAGGAGCAAATTACAGCCACCTTTGCGACGGCTTGGCCGCAGGCCGAGCCCGCCGTCGCCCTTGACTCAACGGCACCGCCATCGTCGGAAACAGACTTCGATCTGACAGATGTCGTCCACCAGCCGGTGGAAAACGGGTTGGCGGCGGCTACCGGGGTTGAAGACTTCAATGACTTCGATGATTTCTATGTCGAAACGCAGCCGGAAGCCGTAGCGGCGAATGGTCAGACAGCGGCGGACGACCAGCCAGCAGAGGCACCTTCCGAGGCGACCACCGACTCCGAGAGTACCGTGCGAGTACCGGTCAAGCAGATCAATCAGCTCAGCGACCTGTTTGGTGAACTGGTGATCGAGCGCAATCGCTTAGAGGTCGAGGTTAAGCGATTGCGGGGCTTGGTCTCCATGA
>JBCCNE010000435.1:0-4501 GCA_039026015.1 Cyanobacteria bacterium P01_C01_bin.70
AATCCTGTGGCGCCTCAGACCTTTGCCGGTACGATTCCCGCAGGCACTCAAATTCCGCTGCGCTATCCCAATGCCAGTGATGTCGAAATCGTTGTGGCCCCCGGCCAAACCGTGGCCACAGCCCTGGAGGTTTCGGGCAATTTGGTAAATGGTGCCAACCAGGTCTTGATTCCGGCTGGCAGTATGGTTCAAGGTCGCATCGAGCCGGTTGAAATCCGGGGCGCTTCAGTGACAGCAGCACAATTTGTCGCCGATACCCTGACGATTAACGAACGGACTTACAATATCAACGCTGAATCTAGCGCGATCGCCGCCACCGAATCCGTCAGTGCCGGTTCTTTGGAGAATGCGCTGATCACTGGCGCGGCAGAATCGATCATCGGCTCTATCCTGGGCAACGGCGATCTGGGCTCACTGGTGGGGGCCGTCATCGGCGGCAACGGCAACGTCACCTCACAAAATGCAGTGATTGTAATCGACCCGACCGAACTCGATTTGACGGTGGACTCTGACTTCACAGTCGGGAACTAACCACCTTTCCTAGCAAAAGCAGAGGCTGAAGGCAGCATGGAAAACTGGTTGGGTGAGGCTTCCTAGCCCAACCAGCCTGCCAGACAGGAGCCCAAGCCTCCAGCGGAAATGTCGTCCGTCCACAGCTCCCCACAGGAGCCCAAAGGGTCAGGCGTTGCCCACTCCAAATTTAGGGTCAAAATTCAATGCGATCGCCCTGCAGCCACAGGGCAATAGGCACGGCCTGACCGAAGGGATCGATGCGCACTTCTACAAACAGGCGGGGCTGGGCTTCGCCTGTTTGGGCTTCGCGGATGCGCTGTTCCAGGTCGAGGCGTTCGGCTTCAGGCAGATAATAGCGCTCCAGTCCGTAGACGATGCGATCGCTGCGATAGGTGCCTTTAAGGGCAATTTGGTGAGCAGGCAGGTTGCGGGGGCGATTGCGGGCAACCCGTACCGGCACCCAAGGAGCATTGCGAATGGAGGCAGTGGGACTTTCGATGCTCGCCTCGTCGGACATGACGACGTAAAAAGACTTGCCAGGCCGCAGCAGTTTGGTGATCCCCGACGGTTCTAGGCTGGGCTGAATCGCTTCCCAGCCTTCTAGCGTGCTGAGAACGCCGCGCTGAGAAATGTCGTACTGCAGCGTCGTGTAATAGCCCCGAAACGGATCGTAGGGGTCAACGGGCACCGTGCGGAGAATTACATTAGTCCCGACCAGCGTCGTAAAGGCGGCCTGCAGGGGCGTGACCACAATCAACAGGGTTTGCAGCGCCAGCGGCAGAGCGATCGCCCACGGCCCCCGCCGCTGCCAGGTCATTTTTTTAGTATCAGATGACAAGCTCATGGCGTATCGACTCGCAACGTGCGGACATAGCGCTCAAACCACAGCCCCACAAAAATCACCCCGACACCGCAGCTAACAAACACCAGAGATTTCACCAAAAGTCCTGTTTCGTATTCTAAAACCCGGCTCAAAATCTGGAGGGTGAGCATCACCATGCCCCACCAAAAGGGTGCCCGCGTGCCTGAGCCCAGCCCCTCGCGCATCATGCCGATGGAGAGTACGGCCAGCAGCACGTTCATTACCATCGTCGCCAAAATGGGCAGTGGCCCCGCGACAGACGTGACAAAAAATATAGTGGCGGTGACGAGCAAAAATCCGAGGATCGTCGCGCTGAGGGTATCGAGTCGCCAAGCCCGAGGCGATCGCCAGCCCAGATACACCCAGGCTCCCACCGTCCACGCGGCAAAGAGCAGCAGCGTCAGCACCACCAAACTGGAATTGCGCCACAAAAGCTGCGTATCCAGCAGACTGCGGCGGGCCGAAGCCAACCACACATCCTGAAACGACAGCACCCAATACATCACGCTGAGGCCAAACAGCATCAGTCCCCGGGCCGCTGGCTGAAAGGGCCGCTCGATGTCATCTTCATCGTCGGCCGTTGCAGTTGTCAGCGGCTGGCGGCGGTGGGGCAATTGCCGGAGGAGTCGCCACCAGAACGGCCAGAGGGTATCGTCATAGGCCCACAGCGCCGCAAACGGCAAAGTCAGCACCAGTGCATCGATGAAAGCCGGGAGGGAGCGCCCGATATCCAGAATCAGAATCAGCAGAGATGAGGTCATTGCCGCAGTGCTGAGGGCAAACAAGCGCGGCGATCGACACTGATAGGCCAGAGGAATAAACAAGGCAGCCAGCAGCAGCGGCATGGTTTGCAGGGTCCACACCCCGAGCAGCGAATTTTGCAACCACACCATATCCCACAAGGCGCTCCAATAGCCCATGCCGAGAATCAGCAGCGCCAGCATGCCCAGGAACGGCAGGCGCATGCCATAGGCCATCGCCAACACGCCCAGCGACCAGGCAGCGCAGAGTTCATAACGGGTGCCGCTAGTGTGAACGATTTGGCCCATCAGCGCCAAGTTAGCTCCCAGCAGCAGCGCCCCCAGCAGCAGCAGCGCTTGCCCCAGGCGCCTCCAGCGATCGCTGGGCCCCACGCGATTCATCAGCCCAAAACCGCCGAGGTCACAAATTATCATGGCGATAAACAGCAGTCCCGCTTTCACCGTTTGGGAAAGAGCCTGCCAGTTGGCCGCGACGAAAGTAATGGCCCCGATGCCGATTAGAATGCTGCCGAGCCCCAGCAAAATCATGATGAAGCGATCGCGGGCCGCCGTGGCGATCGTTTCAAAATCATACTTCTCGGCCAATGCCTGGAACTGCTCTTCGGAGATTAGCTCGCTGGAGCGCCACTGTTGGGCCTCCCGCTGCAGCTCTCGACGAAACTCATCTGACGCCACGGCACTTTTTCTCACCACGCATGGCTATCAGCTTGCCAGCCCCTTCTGAGAACTGCAAGCCTTAGACAACCGCAAAGGGGCCTCAAACATGGCTCCCTATTGGCGAAGATGTCCTTAAGCTCACTCCCCAGACTGCCGCAATACACTACCCAGAGAAATCCCGCGGAAACTACGGAGGCCATGCCAGTTTATTTTACGAATGAGATTTGGGTAGTTTTAACATCGCATGGGGCCTGTAACTGAGATATTTTAAGGATGTTCTACAGGAACGAGTAAAGCATTAACGGAATGATACCGTTAATTTAGAGACATTGCTAGTTGTTAAACTTTGTGTATTTGATTAACTCAACTCAAAGATCGCAGGGCTCTACCCAAAAGCATGATCGACCCTTTTCAATCAGGAGACAGAAAGTTATCTTCATAAGCAGATAGATGATTAGAGAGTGAAAATGGCGTGATCGCCCGCCACTACCTGTTAGAAGCAGGCAGTTTTGGCCCATCATCATCTTTGCTTGAATGAAGTTTTGCGTCTCTACAGGTTTTTGGAAGCGAGCATCAGGAGTTGAATAACTCGTTGGTAAGTTTGATAACTGCACTCAACTAATGAGACTTTTACAGCTTTTTCTTGTCTGGTAAGGTACGCCACTCTACTTGAGCACAGTGGCTTCAAGCCATTTTTAGTACTTCACTAGCTTCAAAGGCGCTGTATTGCTGGAATTATCCAGCTTGCTGAGCATGATGAAACTGCATCCTGCTGTATTGGTGTTTCCAGAGCAGCAGCAGGACATCAGGTTGAGTCATTCTAAGCCCCATTTACGAACGCATCTGAGACACCACATAGGCAGCTTCATTGGCACCTACCTCGGGCCAAATAGAGTCTCAGGCATCAATCTACCATTCCCGACTATTTAGGTATCGCTTAAAGCTAAAAGTTACGGCTGACCTGATTTTCAGGGTTTAGGCAGTCTTGGCAGCGATCGCGTCTAAATGGTCAAGGCCATGAGAATTTTTGAAGCTGGACTTTGACAGCTACTCGCACTGGATGACTGGGTGCGAGCAGGTTTTATGGTGCTCGATGTCTTGGCGATCTAAGCCATTGCGGTTGCTGAAATGGTGGCCGCTCACTGACGTTATTTCCGGTAGATGTATGTTAAATAATGCTTCTTCTGGCTCACCTGCTGTGGCAGGTGAACTGAAAACTTGGCACAAAATTTCTGTTGACTTCACCTCACCCGAGAATTTCTCAGAAACCAAGTCAACCTTCCGCGACTACCGTCTCGATGTCACTTTTACGAACGCCAGCACCGGCGAGGTGATCACCGTTCCTGGCTTCTTTGCGGCCGATGGCAATGCCGCCAACTCGGGCGCGACTGCGGGCAACGTTTGGCGGGTCAACTTCAATCCTCCCAGTGCGGGTGAATGGACCTATGAAGCCTCATTCCGCACGGGCACTGACATCGCCGCTAGCACTAACCCCAATGCGGGCCAGGCAGTTGATTTTATTGATGGTCAAGGCGGCACGATCGCAATCGCGCCTACCGACAAAACCGGCGAAGACTTTCGCGCCAAAGGCATGCTCCTGCAGGAAGAAGGCGGCCACTATCTGCAGTATCAAGGCGATGGCGACTACTTTATTCGAGGTGGTCCAGGCGTGCCCGAAAACTTTCTGGCTAACCAAGACATCGATAAC
>JBCCNE010000436.1:0-4459 GCA_039026015.1 Cyanobacteria bacterium P01_C01_bin.70
TGGGCTATTCACCAAGTCTTTAGCCAATCTCGAAGGGGCCGCCCGGCAATTTAATCCCCAAGTCAACCTGATTTCAGAAGTGCGGCCTTTAATGGCCGACCTCTTTCGCCAGCAGCTGGCTGGCGAGGATCTGGTGCAGACACTCTTGCGTACTGGCCTTGAATTTCGCAATCTGTCTTTAGAGTCGCCTCGGCAGTTTGCCTTCCTGCTGGATCGTCTCAGTACAGAAACTCTGAAGTGGAATGTCAGTCTCAGCGGCCTAGAAGGCATGCGCCGCAGCATTGATGACGCCGCTAATCGTCGTGCCTACAGCACCGTTGTTGCCGCCTTGATCATTGGAGCAGCGATTGTGTCCACTAACCAGCAAAGCTCTCAAGGCATTATTCTGAGCAATACTCTGTTCGCTGCCGCCACCTTTTTAGGGCTATGGCTAGTAGTCAGTATTTTGAGATCGGGCCGTTTGCGTTAACTCAGTGCGATCCCCTTTGATTTTCCGGGTAAATAACAGAAGGCGATCGCTGATCTGCCTCAAAAGCAAAGATGCCGTTTGCGCCTAAAGTAGCGTACATTTTTAGACTGCCGAAATGAAGAAAAAAATGGACCGTCTAGCATAGCCAAACCTCATTCTGGAGAGCTTACTTTGCCGTTTTATAAAAATGTTTTTTGCAGTCAAAGTGAATGTTGCATCACGGTCGACTGCTACCGCTTCCGCATCAATGTGTAGGGATAGCAGTCAATCACGCAATTTCGCATGTAGCTGCCTTTAGAGCCAGCTTCCAGTAGCTCGTCATAGGTTTTCTGAGGCACTTCTGAGTATTGATAGGTTTTCCCAGAGTTAAAGATGACCAACAGCGTTTCCTGCTCTGGGTTATAACCAAATGCCTGAATCATACTGGATTCAACAAACTGAAGTTCCATAGGGCTAATGCTAATTCTGCCAAGATTTTGATAAAGATTCTGTGGCCTGCTAACGATAGGAGTCAAGGCATCTTTAAGCAACGTCTCGAATCTAAAATCCAAAATCTAAATTGGTTTGAGGAATGCTACGGTTTGTGAGGCAGCTTGCTAGAATCGCTGCCGCTGTTGCAATGGAGTTGAGTCCACAAGCATGAGTTTCAGACAGTCTTCACGATGGCGGAGGCGTTCGCCTCGCGTCATTCTTGCCTGCATACTTGGAGCGGTTAGCGCGATCGCAATTACCAGTCCTCAAGCGGCAGCGCAGTCCGATCTCGTCATCGAGGAATGCAACCAGTTTGCCGACGGCGTCAACCGCAATCAAGAGATTATGAATGTCTTTGAGGTCGAAATCGCTACCTTTGCTGAAAATGCCGCTGCCGCTGAAACTTTAGAAGAAATCAGTGCCGCCGCCTCGCAATATGTTGGTGCCGTTGATGGTGTAACCGATAATCTTGACTCGCTAGCGAGCGATCTGGACAGTTTGGCCTTTACCGATATGGAATTGACTGGTTATCGCGATGAATATGTTGGCGTTTTGACCGGTTTTAACACGGCGCTGGCGGTAGTTAGCGATGCCATGACGGCGGTTGCCGCTGCTGAAACCGAAGAGCAACTCTCAGCCAGCCTTGAGGCCGTGGCCGACGAAACAGCGACCGCCATCGAACAGATTGAAACTTTGGCGACTGATGAGTCTGAGCTAATTGACGGTGTCAATGCTTACTGCGGCGCAGAATGAGAGGTCGTCTTCTAGCCGCCAATCTGGGACATGGTGCGGCCATAAACGCCAGTGGTGCCGGACTCGCGCATTTTGAAATTGATGTCGGGTTTGGCAGACACTAGTTCAGCGACTTGCGCTCGAATGTCAGCCAAGGGGACGCCGCTGCGGAGCTGTTCTCGCAGGTTGATTTGGCCAGTTTCATTAAGCAGACAGGGACGCAGCCAGCCGTCTGCAGATAGGCGCATCCGGTTGCAGCGATCGCAAAAGCACTCTGACATTTGACTGATGAAGCCCAGCGTGCCTTTCGCGCCGGGAATCTGGAACACATCAGCGGGACCATTGCCGCGTACGTTGCCCTCGTATAAGCCCCAGCGATCGCGAATCTGCTGGCGCAAATCCTCTGAGGGAATCCAGCCGCGATGGTGAAACAGGTTGCCATTGCCAATGGGCATGAACTCGATAAACCGCACGTGCCACTCGCGCTCTAGCGTCAGGGCGGCCAAATCGAGGATTTCGCCGTCATTGACTCCGGGAATCACAACGACATTCAACTTCAGCGGCGCAAAACCGATGCGATGAGCGGCCTGAATGCCTTCCCACACGTCATACCAGCGCGATTTGCCGCGTCCGCCAACAATGGCTTGAAAGGTTTCTGGATCAAGGGAGTCCAAACTAATGTTGAGGCGCCGCAGTCCCGCCTGCCAGAGTGCGGCTGCCTGCTTCGCTAGCAGAAAAGCGTTGGTGGTCATGGCGAGATCCTGAGTTTGAGGCAGACTCGCAATGTCGCCCACAATCTCCACCACATCTGGGCGCAGCAGCGGTTCTCCTCCGGTCAGCCGAAAGCGGGTAAATCCTACGGGGATGAAGACATGCCGCAGCAGCGATCGCAGTTCGGTCCGCGTCAGCCAATCCTGCCGGAGGGCATAGGTTAAATCAGCGCCCTCTGGCATACAGTATTGACACTGAAAGTTGCAGCGATCAATCAGGCTGATGCGGAGATAGTCAATGGCGTTCATAAAACAGGCGTTTTAGCAGACAATACGGGGGTTGGGGCATCGTGCAGGCAGCGCGATCGCTATTAAACCACGTCTATTTAGAGGCCTGGTGTTTTTACGATGACTGCTCATTAGCCTGAAGGGCTTATTCAGCAAACGATACATCTATTTAACAGAGATTTTGTCAGGATTACGATTGCCGATGTTGACGTGGTTTAGCAATATTTTAATTGTCAAAACAGGCGGTTTGATATGACCAACTCGACCCAGCCGAAAGCCGGATATACGCTGCCGGTTTTTGCCTGTGCCAGCGCGATCGCGGCGTTGCAAAAGCTCCTCAATCCTGGAACGTCTGTAGATTCGGTCACGCTCAATCTCGTGAAGCCAGATCAACAAACGACCATCTCTATCGAACAGGCCGCAATACTGCCAGACGATTCGGCGCTCGCCATTACCCGCAGCGATCCCGGCGATAACTTAGATCTGACGCGCCATACGCCGATTTGGGCAGTCGTGCGCTGGGGCGATGTGGCGCAATCTGACCGAGTGCTAATTGAAGGGGGTGAGGGCGTAGGGCGGCAGCTCAATGCCAATCACCAGGCGGCAATTTACACCTATGCCAAAGTTCTGCTGCGGACAAATTTGGCACCGCTGCTACCGGCACACAAGACGATTCGCGTCACGGTCATTTTGCCGGAGGGACGATCGCTAGCATTGCGCACCTCCAACGCCGCCTTTGGCGTCGTCGATGGCCTGTCGCTGTTGGGCACGTCTGGCATGGCCGAGCCGTTGAGCGCGCCGGGTCAGCTAGAGGCGTTTCGTCAGGTCGTGCGTGATAAAGCTCAGCAGTTCGACACGCTGGTCTTTTGCGTGGGAGAAAATGGTCTTGATCGGGCACTGGCGTTGGGCATCCCTGCCGAGCAGCGGATTAAAACGGGTAACTGGATTGGGCCGCTGCTGATTGAGGCGGCGCTATGCGGCGTGCAGGGCATTTTGCTTTGGGGTTATCACGGCAAATTGCTCAAGCTGGCGGGCGGCATTTTTCACACGCACCATTACGTGGCTGACGGCCGCCAGGAAATTTTGAGCGCGATCGCGGCTGTGCAAGGGCTGCCCTCATCTGACGTGCAGCAGTTACTGCAGGCTCAAACCACTGAGGCGGGACTCGCTTATCTGCGGCAGCTCGAACTGCAGCAGCAGATAAACTGGGTCGAGCAAATTTACCAATCTTTGGTCGAGCGCTTAGACACGCGAGCGATCGCCTACATACGGGCAAATGCTGACCGAGTGGTGGTTGTGGGGTCAGCCCTGTTTGATCGCCAACGGGAAATCATCGCCACCAGCGATCGCGGTGCCACACTGTTGCAGTCTCTTTTGGTAGACTGGCGAGAATAAGTTTTTTGCAGCCTATTACAGATCTTTATCTTTTTGGCGATTGCGAACTGATAAGGCCCGCTATCATTCCGAACAAATTCCAGTATCTAAAAATTAGATTTCCCTCGTCAGCTTGATTGCTCTCGCTTAGCGCTTGTTTTTCTTTAGAGCACATCATCAGTGAATGCTAAAAACCCATTGGAATTAGGCATTACCACGCCCGTTCCAACTTTATAAGCTAAGGGCGGCCGCTCTTGCTATCGAAGCATTAGCCAGTTAAATGATGACGGCCCCTAAACCAACAAGGCGCTAATTTTTCCCATTGCTCGACAATTACAGGATTTCTGCCGTGACTCTGCAAACTCAAACGCCCGCCACCCCTACCGAAGCCAGCACAACTCCACTGAATCGACAA
>JBCCNE010000437.1:0-4459 GCA_039026015.1 Cyanobacteria bacterium P01_C01_bin.70
CGCCGCTATTCTGTCACTACCGGTTCCCACTAAAATAGAGAAGCTGTAATTTCCTGACTGCTTGAAAACTGTACGTTAGTCACAGTATGCACTTCATTGGCGAAGCTGAATGCAAGAGCTAGACACCGCCTATCGAATACTCGATTTAGAGCCTGGGGCTTCGATGGAAGAAATCAACCAGGCTTATAAAGATCTGGTGTTTATCTGGCATCCTGACCGCCTGCCCAAAGACAATTTGCGACTCATCGAAAAAGCTCAGGAAAAGATCAAGCAGCTTAATCAAGCCCGAGATTATCTGCGGACCCATGCTCGGGTGAGCACACCGGCAGCAAGCACTGCCGACAACAGCTCTTATCGCTCGCGCACTCGCCCCTATGGCCGTACCGCTAGCAGCGGGGGATATCGGCAGCGTCCACCTTATCATCGTTCCGCAGAGTCGGCCAATCAAACCTATCAGAATCCCTACCGGGCATATCAGGCGCGGTATGCCCAAACTAGTCACCGCAGTTACGGCAGTTCCTCTCAGCGCCGCGACAGTGGTGATTCTCGCGGCAGCTATAGCCAGTCGAACGATCGCACTGCGGCCTCACCGCCGCCCAACGGTTCAGGGCGGTCAAATTACAGCAATCGCTACACCAACGGCAACAGCGCTGCCCGCTCCAATGCTAATGACGGTTGGAATAACTACACCACTCCCCGTCCCAGCGGCTCCGGCAATGCGGCTTCGGGAGGGCGATCAAGCGGCCCCAGTTACACTGTGAACAACAATCGCGCCAGTGCCAGTTCGGGCTACCGTTCCCCGAGTTCTGAATCGCGCCAAAACTCTAGTAGCACTTATCGCTCTTCGCGCCCGCATCCTGACCTCAGCGGTTCGAATTTGCGGGGCGCCAATTTGAAGGAAAAGGATTTTTCCGGGCGCAACTTGAGCAGTGCTGACTTAGGCAATGCTGATCTGCAGGATGCGTTTTTGCACGGAGTCAATCTTAATCGGGCTGATCTGTCCAACGCCAACCTATTTCGGGCCAATCTGCTGCAGGCTAATCTGAGTCATGCCAACCTGCGAGGGGCCAATCTAATTGGCGCGGATCTGAGCGGAGCCGATCTCAGCGGAGCTGACCTCAGCGGAGCCAAGGTTGCTGTGGGCGATCGCGTCATGGTCAAGCTCACCGGCACCATTTTGCGCGGTACCATCATGCCCGACGGCACCATCAACGCCTAGGAATGATGGCTTGGGGTTGGTGGGCTGAAGGTGGTTGGCAATTTGCTGCCATATCGATTGTGTAGACGCCTACTCTACAGGCTCGACGCTCTCTGCTATCCGTACTCAGCCTTCCGCATTCCAGACGCTGCAAGCTGCCATCTGAATTCCCCACTTCAGGTCTTTATCAGCCACAGCTAAGGTCAAGCTTAATCGACAACTCGCAGTCTTCCCTGATGCAGCGCTTCATAGACGCGATCAAGCAAATCTTTGTCCGTCGAAGACAAATCATTCTGAGCGAACAAACACATTAACAGCTGCTGGTCATACCGAGTAATACGGCGGGTAGCAAAGATGTTTTCAACGGTAGTTTCGAGGTTGGACATTTCCAGAACACTCCTGATTCCTTAACTAGAAGCATCAATAGAGACAAAGAAAATCCCCGACTGTCACCAGGGCTTGACGCTATCTAGACATTTCGTAATCACCACGACGCCTAACTTAGGAGCATAATGATTGTGGCAACATCCAGAGTGATAGCACTATCTCAGTTTTAATCTAGGCTTTACGTATTAATTAATGCATCGGTATTAATTATGGAATCGACACCTAAATACCCGAAATCCTTAACCTGAGAGTCAGCAGCTTTGCGGATCGTGATTATATATACGCGCAAAAATCAGTATTTTAAGTAGCTTAAGCCACCTTTAGACTTCGACCAATACGGTTTCAGATAAAAACGGGAACAGCTATGGCTGCTCCCGTTCGAACTTAATTACTGAAAAACTAATTTGCTACTCAGCAGGCCTAGAGCCTAGGCAGCGTCTCCTAATTGAATAGCTCAATTAAGGAAGAAACTAAACAGTTGCCAGCTCGGGGGCAGGACGCTTGCTATTGCGAATGCCAGCGATCGCTTCAGCATAATCATCAGCCTTGAACACGCCAGAACCTGAAACGATGGCACTTGCACCAGCCTCAATTACTCGCCAAGCATTATTAGGCTTGAGGCCACCATCAACCTCAATCCAAGGGTCAAGGCCGCGTTCGTCACACATTTGACGCAGCTTTCGGATCTTAGGAATCATGTTGGGAATGAACTTTTGGCCGCCGAAACCGGGATTGACGCTCATAATCAACACCAGGTCGCAAAGTTCTAGGACATATTCAATCAGCTCCAGTGGCGTGGAGGGGTTCAGTACGACTCCAGCCTGCTTACCCAACTCGCGAATTTGGCCCAGTGTGCGATGTAAGTGCGGAGACGCATTATGCTCGGCATGCACGGAGATGATGTCCGCTCCAGCCTTGGCAAAATCCTCAACATATCTCTCCGGCTCAACAATCATTAGGTGAACGTCAAGCGGCTTTTGCGTGACTGGGCGCAGCGCATCAACAATCAGCGGCCCAATTGTAATATTGGGGACAAAGCGACCATCCATCACATCGACGTGGATCCAATCAGCTCCGGCCTCATCGATAGCACGAACTTCATCACCCAGCCGGCTGAAGTCAGCCGACAAAATAGAGGGAGCAACAACAACAGATTTTTGAGACTGGGTGTGAATCATAGCTGAGGGTTTCTCCTGAATGCCTTTAGTAGTCATCGTAACAAAACTTTTAGCTTTTCAACAGATTTTATGGGATTGAGTTAAGAGCCATTTTTCATTTGTTTACGCTTTAATAAAGGAGCTAGAGCCTACTAGGGAAACCCTTTGAGCGAGATTTTCCAACCGCCAGAGATGCTCTTAAATCAGGACCGCTCTGTTAAGGGGTAATGACAGATCAATTGTCAAGAAAAGTAAAGCTGGCAGCAGTCCACCTGCTTAAGAGTATTTTCTGATCTTCGACAGAGCTTTGGGGAGGATTATCCTTCCTTCTACTATCGTATCGTCTGAAATCAGCTCTCTTTCCGCACCTGCGGAATTAGCATCAATGCAGGGTCAAAAAAGTCAATTACTAACTACTTAAACTGTCTCTATCTCAGTCAATTGATTTAACTCTAGCTGCTTTTATTGGACTAAGTGTTTTACTACCTTCTTGGAGTTTAAGGGCCATATGAATGCAACGACATTGGCAAATCTGTTGCGGGCGTGGCGAGTTCGCTGGGGCTTAATGGCAGGCATAGTAGGCTTAGGTGGCCCGGTGTTGGCGTTGTCAAACTCTGTTGGCGCTGGCGGTATTGATGCTCTGAAACTGCATAGCGAGCCCTATTTTTTAACGGGCAACAAAATTGCGATCGGTCAGGTGGAGATTGGTCGCCCCAGCCAATTTGGCCTGGATAAAGTGGCGGGTGCCGACTTGCCGATCAAAGTGGGTCGAGTATTCTATTTGGGGCAGCAGGCGGGCCCTAATCAGTATGTAGATGGGCATGCGGCCAATGTCGCCAGTGTGATGATCAGCCGCGATAAAACGCTAACCGGGGTGGCTCCTGATGCGATTTTATATGCCGCTGCAGTGGGGCCGATTCGCGGACGTAGCGGTCAGCCAGAGGAATGTTTTGCCTCTCAGCAGTTGGCCCTGAGCAATGGCGGCGATCTGCGAGCGATTAATTTCAGCTTTGGGGAATCGCTGAGTCGTGATCCCCGTCCGGATGCCAGCTTGGACGGTAATGCTCTGCTGACTCAATGTATTGATTGGTCAGAGCGGGTGCATGATGTGCTGTATGTGATTGCCGGCAATCAGGGAGGCGGGGGCATTCCGATTCCGACCGATAACTTCAACGGCATCAATGTGGCCTATTCCCGCGAGGTTGACGGTCGTTTTATCAAAGTTGATTTTGCCAACCTCAGCAGTGAGCCAGATTTTCGGGCCCCTCGATCGCGGGAACCCGAAAGCAACGTTGGCGATCGCCGCTCAGTCAACCTGGTGGCTCCGGGTAGTCAAATTGACGTAATCAATCCCAATGGTGAGTCACGAGTGGTCAGTGGAACCAGTTTTGCTGCTCCCCACGTGACCGCAACGATCGCTCTACTGCAGGAGTGGGTTGATCGCCAGATTCGTTCTGAAGCAGCCTGGAGCCTGGAGGCCCGTGATCCGATGGTGATGAAAGCGGTGCTGCTGAACTCCGCTGACAAGCTGGCAGATAACGGCGATGGCTTGCTGTTGGGCATGACCCGCACGCTATATGACGAGAGCAACCAAACTTGGCTAGAGTCAGACGCCTACCGCGATCAAACTCGCCCCCTGCACGCTGATTTGGGTACGGGCCATCTCAATGCGTCCCGGGCATTACAGCAGTTACAGGGCGGCCAATGGTCAGAGGCG
>JBCCNE010000438.1:0-4458 GCA_039026015.1 Cyanobacteria bacterium P01_C01_bin.70
GGCCGCCGTCATCCCAGGTAGCGATCAAATTGCCGTCGAGGTCAAACTCGGCAATGCGGCCCAGCCCCGGTTCGATCACTTCATTGCCGGGCAATAGCGGATCAGGAACGGCATAAGCCACTAGCAACGAGTCTTCAATTAGCTGAATGTTGTATTCGGCGTAGCCTTCCTCCGCAAAGGGATTATCAAAGGCAAAGTCGCTGGTAATCTCATCAAAGCTGGCGTCGTAGACTTCAATTTCGGGCGTTGGGCCAAAATCGGCTAGGTAGAGGCGATTGTCGGCTTCAAACTCAGTAATGGCCACGCCATAGTAAATCGAGTCGGCAAATTTATCGATCACCACTTCCGAGACCAGGGGGCGATCAATCGTGCCATCATCGTTGGCCCGCTCAGTCCAGCCAGAGACGCCGCCGTCGGTGGCCACAAAGATAAATTTACTGGGGGCGGTAATCTCGCCGTTGGGGTGATCTTGCGTAATCACAAAATCCCCTGAGCCGTTGAAGACTTGCCCCGTCGGCCCCGAAATCCCAAAGGGATTATTGGCGGTCGGCGTCACGTCAACGAGTTTGAGATCGTCTTGATAGATGGGCACACCGCCCACGTCGCCCACGTATTCGGCGCTGGTGCCGGTACCGCTATTGCTAATCCAAAAATGGCCGCCCAAACCTGCTGGACGAATGGCAATGCCCCAGCCGAGGCTGGCATTGTAGTCCAGCATGAGCGGATTATATTGGGCATCATTCGCGACCAGATTGGTGACGACATAAGTGTTGGGCTCTACGGGAGCGCTGGTAAAGGTCACCTCATAGGCGTCAGGTTCAGCCACGCCCTCAAAAAACCAGCCGCTGCCGCTGCCGAACACAGTGGGGTCATAGTCGTCGTTGCCTAACACGCTAATACCGGCGTAATAGGTACCAGATGCTGTGGCAGTAAAGCTGAGGGAAGCTTCCCCTGCGCCGGGAATAATGTCCTCTAGCACATCAATTTGGCCGATCGCGTCGAGTTCGGTGCCGTCAGCGTCAAAAATCCGCAGGACTGGCTGTAGCAAAGACTCCGAGCCGTCAGGGGCGATCGCGTCCACATCCACTGTAATTGACTCTCCAGCCAACAGCTCAAAGGAATAGAGATCCACATCCTCGGAAAAATCAATCACCGGAATATCAGAGAAATCATAGATATAGTTGGCGGCTCCAGAAATCGTCACCGGGTCATCGGAGGACAGATCCACCCGAATCGCCGTCTCCAATGAGTCATTCACCTCTGTTTCAAAGGGGGAAAAGGGCACATCAGCAGGCGTGTCGAGAATTTGAAAACTGCCGGACGCGCCAATCTCATCGATTTGGTAGGCATCGCTGGGATTCACGGTAAACGTTGCCGTTTCCACTCCTTCGGTCTCACCGTCATCGGCAACGGGCAAACTAATCGTGGCTGTAGTCTCGGTGATGGTAAAGACCAGCGAACCCTCAACAACGCTAATGTCTCCGGCGATTCCTGTGGTGGCAATGCCGCTTAAATCAAACTCATCCAGCCCTTCTGCGGTCACGGACACCAATACGCCTTCGGGCGGTGGCGGCGCACTCAGGTTAAAGGTGTGAACTGAGACGGTGCGCTCTGACTCAATCAGGACCGTCGGCTCGGTGCTCAGACTAATCTGGGGCAAAGAGTCAGCCGTATCGGCCAGCGTTACAGTCACGGCACTGGCCGCAGGATCTACCTGATAGTCGGCACTGCCTCCCAGGGCCACCTGGAAGGCTTGCACCCCTTCAGTCACACCATCAGGAAAGGCGGCAACGCTGATCGTCGCGGTTTGCTCGGTGATGTTGAAATAAACGCCACTAGATGCAAAATCAGGAATCGGAAATTCACCACCGGTGATCTCAGCATTGAACACATCAAACTGACCTAACAAATTGAACGTTTGGCCATTAAGAGATGGACCCGGTACTGGAGTAGAAGTATTGATGTAGACCAGTACGCCTTCGTCCGGCGGCGGTTCACTGAGACTAAAGGTCAAGGTCGCCCGGTTCCCGTCCGCTTCAACCAGGGCTCCGTTCTCTACCGTTAGCCCAACGGTTAGATCCGAGGTGGCGGGGGGAACATCGGCCAGGGTGTCGAAAAACGTGATCGTCGACTCGGCAGCGGCAGCGCTAATATTGGCTGCACCACTCTCTAAGGTAAAGGTCACTGGCTCAGGGCCATCCGTTTCGGGGATGGGTTTATCAAACACGTTGACATTGAGCAGTGCCGTATTTGCCGTCAAATTTAGCCGAATACCCGATGGATTGCCCTCAGCATCGAGTACTGGCCCTAGCACTTCCCCACCGCGAAGAAACGGGGTGCCCGTGAGCACATAGTCTTCTAAATTGGCATCCGAATTGAGAATGACTTCGATGCCCTCTGGCGGAATGCTGCCATCGGTTTCTAGAACAAAGGTAATAGCCCCGCCACCCCCGCCTGGGACAATGGGATTGAGTCCGCGATCGCTGACTGTCTCAGCCAGGGTTGTGGTAACAATGCTGCCATCAAGGTCATAGGTGCCGGTAATGGTTCTTAAGGAAACCGTCGGGGCATCGGCGGGTGGCGGTCCACCAATGGCGGGAGGCTCAGGAGGCTCAGCAGCAGGAGTAGAGTCGTTGACTAGCTCAAAGCCCAAGGTATAGTCGCCAGAGCCGTTGAATCCAGGAAAGTCAGTACCACTGCCCGACCCGGCTGTCAGCGGATCGTAGGTAGAGGGGGCAAAAAAACCGCCGTTCAAAAAGGCGCTGACCCCAGCGTAGTAGGTGCCCGCCTCAGTGGCCGTAAATTCGAGGTAGGGCAGGAAAGAAATAAAGGCATCATCAGGACCAGGGCCACTGAATTCGCTTTGGGCCAGAGCATTGCCACTGCTGTCAAATAAAATGAGTCCAGCAAAATCGACCGGTTTAACATCGCCAGCTGGATCAACGTCTAGCTTGATGGTGTCACCAGCCTCTAGCTCAAAGGCATAGAGGTCAACGTCTTCGGTGGCATCAACGCCGGGGTTATTGTCAAAGTCAAAGCTAATGCTGCCGGTGGCAACCGCTTTAGGCGATTCGGTTGAGAGGGCGACTAGGGTTGCCGTATCGAGCGTGTCATTTGACTCAATCTCAGTCAGATTAATGGGGGCACCATTCATAAAATCGAAGTCTCCTTGGGTGAAGTGGAAACTTGTTTCACCTGTTTGGCACTGCTCAGAGGTCAACAACTCGCAATACTGCTCGGGCAGGCGATCGGCCGAATCAGAGCCTCAGTAGCTTTGCTGCAGCAAGCTTTCTATGTCCCCTTAATCTCCCTTATCAGTAGAACCGCCAGGGTTTTCTGCTGCATTTACCTGTAGGTCATTTAAAGTGGGGAAGCGATCGCTGCCGCCAAGCGCAGCACTTGACGGCGTCAATCCAGCTGCCTTTTCCCTTTGTCTTTGCCAAACCTAGGAGCAAGGCAAGCAGCAGAAATCTTCACCCGGCCTCCCTCTGCCTAGCGTTGGGAGACGGGCTGAACAGCAGCTTCATTCACGTCGTTAAGTACTCGTGCAAGGGCTTTTCACCTAGACCGAACGGTATTGCAATAACTCGTTCTTCTGTGAATGCAAAACCTTGAAATACAAGTTTCACCAAGGACATTAGAGGAAAACCAATTTCAATTCAGCTCCAAGCGGTATTTTTCTGGCCCTAGCGGTATTTTTACGCCTTTTTGAACGCCTGCTCAGTAGGATTTAAGCGACTTAGGGCTGATTCCAAACTTTTTCTTAAATGCGACAGCAAACTTACCGGGATGAGCATATCCTACCCTTTGCGCCACTTGAATCACGGTTAAACCACCCAGTTCCAATAGCCGCCTGGCTTCTTCCATACGATGCGCATGCAGATAGCCAAATACGGTGGTATTGAAAATCTGGCGGAATCCCTGTTTTAGTTTGAGACTGTTGATGCCAGCTTGCTTGGCTAAGGCTAATAAAGAAGGGGGATTTTCTAGATTGCGAATCAGAATATCTCTCGCCAGATAAATCCGAGTAATGTCTGCCGTTTTCAGCATAGAAGCAGCCGATAGCGCTAATTGATGTTCACTCAGTTGATCCAACTGCAGCGCAATCAGCTCTAATGTCTTACTTTCCAAATAAAACTGTTTCGTCAGGCCATGATAAGGGCACTGCAGAATTTGATGTAGGACAAGCGTCATGGCGGGTGTGGTTTTACCCGTTTTCCAATCCAGCCTGCTTTGAGTGCTTGTCAACAGCTGCGTCAAGGCGACCTGAGACGGATCGGGCGATGCTGATGCTAACGTTTCAAACAAGTGTGGATTGACCCTCACCTGCACAAGTTGAGTCTTTTTCCCAGCAGCCATTTCAGTGACTGATTTGACATTGCCGGAAAAAAATCCTGCATAAACCTCATTGGCACAGCTGACGTGCTCGGCAGTTCTACCGGAAAACTTCGTTAGAAA
>JBCCNE010000439.1:0-4450 GCA_039026015.1 Cyanobacteria bacterium P01_C01_bin.70
CGCCCAGCATTTTGTTGTGGGCGGCGTTTCCCTCCCTAGACATGCTGAAAGCATCGCGTTCGCAAATGATGGCACGCTCATCGCCACAAACAACATCGGTCAAACCTGGCTGGCTCCTGAAACACCTGGATATAGCCAGTCTTCACTTTCACTCGTTCAGTTTGATCCGGCAACCGGGCAGGTAACCCACGCGGGCGACTGGCCGTTTGACGGCATTTTGCCAGAAGGTATCGGGTTTGATGCAGCCGACCAGTACATTGTCGCCGGAGTTTTTGAGTATGAAACGCCAGAGCCGCGACAGGGCGCCCTTGAGTTTTGGCGAGTTAATCGCACCGGGGCTTTGCCTCAGCTAGAGCGAACAGATTACGTGATTGAAACGGGGCCAGGTGCCCACTCATTGATTGTGGTCCACTAATGCGTGGAGGCCGGATGATTCATTCCAAATGGATTAATTGGATAACCGTATTTGTGGTTGCCATTGCTGGAGCGATCGCCTTTAGCCATTTCCTATCGCCCGCTACTTCGGAAAGCTCAAACAGCGGCTATTCATCAACCGTTTCAGCTCCCTACGAGGCTCAAAATCCTCATCAAGTGCCTTATGCAGCCGAGGAATTTGAGCACACAGCTACCGAAACGGAGGAGCTTTCGCAAGTGGCCTTCCCCGCTAGCTATCGAGATGACTTTGTGCAGTACGTCACGGTAAATTGTCCTAATAGCAGCATTGTTCGCAAGATGTATGTGAATCCAGCGGCCCTGGACACCCTGCAAACAAACGATGAGATCCCCAATGGTACCGTGATTGCAATGGAAACCTACGCTGCGACATTAGACGATCGCGGCAACTTGACCCCTACGCGACTCAACAACGTTTTTATCCGTGAAAAGCGTGATGGTTGGCCAGTCAATGAGGATAGCGGTGAGTGGCGATCGGCCTGGTACAGCCCAACAGGGACATTGGTTTCCAATAATCAGGGAGCTTGTATCAGCTGTCATACGATGGTGCGCGATCGCGATTATGTATTCACCCTTCCTGCACTACTCAAAGCCGCCAGCACAGGTTTGAAGCAGCGCCAAAATACTGAGTTTGGAACCTCGGTATGTCGATAATAATCACAAATCTTCAGCAAATATTACATTGGTGCAGATGAAATAGGGCTTATTGATGGGCATTCAAGTTAATCTATCGCCGCCCAAATTCACTATGCCCCACGGAAAGATTCTCAACCCTTTCCATTTCAATAAATTGTCCAGCACTAAAGGTAGCAAAAGATTATTTCCAAAGACTAGGAAGCCTTTAAATTAAATCTTACATTCGGTATGCTAACTGCTGATAAAATCTTGTTTTTATTACTTTAAATAGTGCGATCTCTTTATAGAGGGTTTCGCCAAAATCAGACAAGTTAACTCTGACTCAAAACCAGTGAATTTTTGCCACAGCTGCCAATTCAGGCCTTATTGTCCGCATTTAGCAAAAATGTGTAAATGGATGAACCCAAGTCGTTTTACAAAAGGAAATTTTATCCATCAAACCGATATCCTTTGTTTCTTCTTTTATATAAGGAAACAGAAACAGACAGTAGCGCTGTTGAGGCTTCAGCACTGACATTTTCCAATGATGCAACAGTGGCTGGCGGATTAGCAAAGACGAGAACTGTAATGGGTAGCTCGAAAAATAGCCAAGGTGATCTCACTATAAGATCTTGAGATAGACCAAAGCTAGTGGGTGCTGTTCTAGACCTGGATTCGGTGTCGTTGGTGCCGTTGAGGACGCGACCTGTAGAAAGAGTATCCACAGATCTAGCGCACTACCAAAGCAATTAATCGAGGTGCTCTAATTTCTAATCACGGGAAAGAATCAAGACAAGTTCCATGATTTTTATGAATTAGCGTGGCCTCTTTCACAAAATCTGGGCATGTTGTAAACATTGACTTGGCCGATCGCTAGGCACATTTTGATGCCAAACGATTTCGCGATCGCGATGCTCCCCGCGAGATGACATGCTCAAGTCAGCTCGATTCATTGTCAAAGTGCGTTTAGAGTTACAGTGATAGCGCCCCTATCGATGCTTTTGTAAAACTGCATTGGTTTTGCCCAACGGAACTATCAGACCGGATGTGAGGTCGTTTAGAAGCTATGAACCATCAACCGCAAGACAGTCGGCGTCAAGCCGCCCATAAATTTGTCGATGCCCTTGATGAGTTAGAGTCAGTGTTGAAGTCGGAACCGTCCGACGAAACGCCCCAACGTCAGACTGAGCGCTATTCAGCAGGCTCTCCCCGCGAAGCATCATCTCGTCAAGCAGCTCAGCGCCGCTCAGAGACGGCTGACTTCGGTAGCTTGCTAGACGATGCTGTACAAGACATCGAACAGTTTATGTCAACCGAAGATCACCCTCATCCAGAGCCTTAAAAAGAATGCCGCTGCCGCTGACGTTGAGCTTCAAATAACAGAATGGCGGCAGCTACTCCGACATTCAACGACTCGACGCCATTCATCATGGGAATCATGACGGTTTGGTCAGCAGCTGAGATCGCCGACTCCGACAAACCTGCCCCCTCATTTCCCAGAAGCAGCACGGTAGACCGAGTCAGATCCAGTTCCCAGTAGGGCTGGGCGGCGGCTGATGCCGTTGCCAACACCTGGCAGCCCTGGTCACGCCATGTCCACACCTGTGTTGATAGCTCCGGGATAATCTGAGTCGCCACCCGAAACCACTGTCCCGCTGAGGCTCGCAGCACCTTAGGGTGGGTCAAATCGACGCTGTGCTGGCTCAACCAGATGCCGTCGCTGCCCGCTGCCGCCGCCGTCCGCATCAAAGTGCCGACATTACCCGGATCTTGAATATTTTCTAGGGCGAGGCCTAAGTGAGGAACTGCTGGGACGGTGCTCGGCGGCTGCGTGATGGCGATGGCGACGACGCCATCAGGCGTCTGGGTCGTGGCGATCGCGGCCAACACCTCTGGACTCACGGTTTCTTGTCGGTCAGTGCAGGCTATAAGCTGCTGCCAAAGACCCGCTTGTTGAGCCTGCCAGGCGACTGTGGCACACACGGCCTGCAGCGGATATTGGGCCGCAATTGCTTCCTGAATCAGGTGCGTGCCCTCAAGCAAAAACTGCTGCTGTCGCCGACGATATTTAACCTGATGTAGCTTACGCAGCGTTTTGATCCAGGGATTTTTGAGGCTTGTCAGCACCATGGTTGCTCAGCGACTCTCCATACCTTTAGAAAACTAATCGCTGCTCAACGAATTAATCAAACATCGTTAATCTCTAATGCGTGAGGCGATCGCTGACACTGCAGCACTTTTATAGACTCAGGGGTATCGTACGCTGTGAAGTTATGAGGTGATGCGGAACCCGGGACTTGAACCCGGAAGTTCTTGCGAACACTAGAACCTGAATCTAGCGCGTCTACCAATTCCGCCAGTTCCGCTGGTCTAATTCACGTTGTCAACTACAATTGACAACCGCAGTCTTATACAGTGCCCTAAGAACGGTCTCCTAGTCAACCATCCATTTAGATTATCAATCCTGGGTCAGGTGAGCCGGAAAATGATTTTTTGTTAGGCGACCACAAAAAGTTCAGAAAAATGGTTGAATCAAGTAGAATCTAGACGAAAATTTACATCTGAGTAATTTCGCTCGGTTTTTGGAGGGTAAGCCCATCGTTACAGCTACTGGTATCAAGCAGATGTCTGATTCCCATGAAGCAGACAACTCAGTCCTTGAGATTTGGGGCCGGCAGCCGCTGGCAGGGCAGGTCTCCATTAGCGGTGCCAAAAACTCAGCCTTGGTGGTAATGGCAGGCGTTTTGCTGTGCTCCCAAACGTGTCGCCTGCGCAATGTTCCTGATTTGGTTGATGTTGAGCGCATGATGGGAGTCTTGACGGCTCTTGGCGTTAAGGTCAAGCGCGACGGCGATTTCCTAGAGCTTGATCCCAGGGACATTAGCCACACGCGAGCCCCTTACGACATCGTCAGCAAGCTGCGGGCCAGCTTTTTTGTAATTGGTCCCCTGCTGGCGCGGATGGGGGTCGCTCGGATTCCGTTGCCCGGTGGCTGCGCAATCGGGGCGCGCCCGGTGGAGCTGCATGTCCGTGGCCTGCAGGCGATGGGCGCGGACGTGCATATTGAGCACGGCACGGTGCATGCGTGTATCCCCGGCATTCGGAAGCGCCTGCAGGGAGCCACAATCTATTTGGATTATCCCAGCGTTGGTGCTACCGAAACGCTGATGATGGCGGCCACCTTGGCTGAAGGTGAAACCGTTATCGACAATGCAGCGCAAGAACCAGAAGTGGCCGATTTGGCAAATTTCTGCCGGGCCATGGGAGCCCGGATTCGCGGCGTGGGTACCAAAACGCTGACCATCTCTGGAGTGCCGAGTCTGCACGGTGCAGATTACGCGATCGTGCCCGATCGCATCGAAGCCGGCACGCTTTTAATTGC
>JBCCNE010000440.1:0-4434 GCA_039026015.1 Cyanobacteria bacterium P01_C01_bin.70
CGGCGATCGCTCATCCCCGTCCAGTCCGGCAAAGTCACTGGCTGACTGCGAATCATACGCTTAAAGTCACGCCAGCTTTGGGAGAAGTTTTGCAGCGATCGCATGGACCGCGATTCATCAATGGCCGACACCCCCTGGGAGCTAATTTGCCCCCCCAGCCAGGGCGTCAGCTCGATCAAACAGGTTTGTGCCCCCGTCTGCATGGCATGGGCCGCTGCCGCCACGCCGCCTAGCGTGCCCCCGACGACGACCACCTCACATTCCCACACCTCTTTGGCCTGGGGCAACGGCGAGATTTGCGGGCGACCGTTGACCGCTTTGACCTCTTGTAGCCCAATCAGCGCCGAGCTGCCGGTTAGGGCTTCTCCCACCGGAGTTGTGCCCACGGTGACCGGCACCTCAAGATAGCTGGCGGCAATTTGAAATGCCTGCAAGAGTAAAGCTCCCCCCACAATCCCGGTGACGGCTAAAACGGATAAAAAGGTGGCACGACGCTTGCGTTGCCTACGCTGAGCAGCGAGATTGCGATATAGGCGGCGCGTTACCATACGGCAGGAATACGTGCGATCTAAACGTCTCAGAGTGTAGCAATAGAAACCCGTAATGGTGCATTTTTCGGCAAATTCGTCGGCCGCCCCACCAGGGGAGCATGGCGTTGGGGCGATCGCTCCCTCGGGACCAAACTGGCCAAACCGGCGGCTAAGGGGCATCAACTGCGCTGCTTGAGCTTTTACAGGGGCGCGGCCTTTGTGAAGGGGCGGCCATTGGCCATCGTGCGTGAAATATGTAGGTGGGCTGGATGGGTGGCTGGATATGAGGTGGATACCGTTGAGGCGAACGGCCATTTGCCCGTGTCAGGGAGCGAAGAATTTTAGCTTTTGGCCTTTGGTTCTTTGCTCCTAATTCTGCTTCTGCTTTACGCAGGCATAGCCCTATATTCTTGGGGTTATTCGAATTCGGCATTGCGCATTCTGTGGGGCTGTGCCCTTCCCGCAGTGAACCCCAAGTTCTGTAAACCTTCGCTGCATTGGCTTGACAATGCTGGTTACTCAACCTAATTTAAGCAGTGCTTTTATTCCTCGACAGCAGCGCTGATTGCTTGTGAGGCAGCGCGATCTCCAGGGTGTTTACAGTGCGAATATGGATGCGAATCTTTAACTTTTGGCACGCGGCGTCTGATAGTCAAACGGCGATCGCAGACGCTCTAATCTTTACTCTGGTCGATGGTGATGTTGAAAGCTTTTACCAAAGCTGATTATTTAATCCGCGAGACCCTGTTGGGGTTACGGCGGGGCGGCTGGATGAACTGGGCCGCCATCAGCACCATGACTGTGCTGCTGTTCCTCTTTGGCGTTAGCCTGCAGGCCAGTTGGCAGCTCGAAGGCTTACTCAACCAGTTTGGCAGCCAGCTGGAAGTGTCGGTGTATTTAGACAGCGGCGTGCAGGCAGACTCCCTCGAAGGCACTGTGGCGAACTTGCCGGAAGTCACGACGGTCGAGTCAATCTCTAAGGAGGTGGCCTGGGAGCAGTTGGTGGCTGACTTAGGCATTTCTGATATCGCTGGGGCCACAGAGCAGCTCAAGGGCAATCCCCTAGTGGATGCGCTGCGGGTCAAAGCAAGACGCTCTGAAGCCGTACCTCAGCTCGCCTCCCAGCTAGAGAACATGCAGGGGGTCAGCGAAGTGCTGTACGTTGATGAGGCGGTGAAGCGCATCGAGCAGCTAAATCAAGGGCTCCGCTGGTCCAGCTTTTTTGTTATCGGCATTTTGAGTCTGACCGCGATCGCCGTAATCACCACCACTATTCGCCTCATCGTGATGGCGCGCCGCCAAGAAATCGAGGTCATGCAGCTAGTCGGTGCCACCAACGTCTGGATCTATTTGCCTTTTATCTTACAGGGGGCGTTCTTTGGCCTCGTCGGTGCGGGTGTTGCCTGGGGACTGCTGGCGGGCATTCATCAATTTCTCTATGAGTTGGTGAATCAACAGCCTGACTTTATTCAATTCCTGGTAAACGGTCTGCAGCTGACGCGTCAGCAGGCCTTTCTGCTGCCCTCTTCACTGCTGGGATTGGGCTGCTTTGTCGGGCTGCTGGGCAGTCTGGTCGCCGTTCGCAAATATGCCCTGCGGTGAACTGCGGTGATTGGAGCGTCGAGTCCTTCCCCAAAGGGTGATCGCCTGATGTTCGATGAACCTTCTTAAGCTCGCCCTTCCTCATCCTCCTCAATGTAGGTCGTTTCCTCTACATCGGTAGTATTCAGCTCATCCTTAACAATGCGCAGAGTCTTGCCCAAGGCATTGCCAAGCTCGGGAATCTTTTTGGGGCCAAAAATTAACAGCCCCACCCCCAGTACCAAAATGACCTCAGTCCAGCCAATATTAAACATAAGATGCCGCTCCGCAGAGAAAGCTTAATTGTAGAGCAGAGAGCGTTTGAAGTTCAGAGTTCAGAGTTCAGAATGCAGGCCTGGTTCTTGGTTCTTGGTCATCGGCTATCTGCTATCCCATCACTCCAAAGCCTTAGCTCTTTCGGAGCGACTTCGCCTACAAGCAGGCTACGTCTTTCCGACAGGCTGCGCCAACGGCCAACACCCACTCACCCTCCTACCCTGCCACCCAAGCCCTCCGGGCAGGCTCCGCCAACATACTCTGCTATCCTCAAACCCTGCTACCCTGCCACCCTCATACCTGCGCGACCATGGGCTCAAACCTGATATTCGCCTGTCGTAGTCGATTCATCGCTTCGCCGAGGCGATCGCAATCAGCAATCAAGCTCACGCGGAAGTAGCCTTCGCCGCCCTTGCCAAAGGCATTGCCTGGGGTGAACACAACGCCGGTCTGCTCCAGCACTGAGAGGGCAAAATCAGTAGAAGAAATTCCGGGTGGACAGGCGACCCAGAGATACATGGTGGCGCGGGTTTTGGCGACGTCCCAGCCGAGCGACGCAAACTCTCGGATCAAGAAATCGCGACGGGTGCGATAGCGCGCCTGCACCGTTTCTAAATATTGGTCGGGTAGCTGCAGTGCCGTTTCTGCTGCCTTTTGCAGGGCTGAAAAAATGCCGTAGTCGAGATTGGTCTTGAGCGTTCGAAGGCCCTGAATAATGTCACGATTGCCGACGACGAAGCCGACCCGCCAGCCAGCCATGTTGTAAGTCTTTGACAAGGTGTGGAACTCTACCCCGATATCTTTGGCGCCTGGAATTTCAAGCAGACTGGTGGGCTGGTAGTTGTCAAAGGCGAGTTCGGCATAGCACAAATCGTGCACCAGCATAATTTCATAGTGACGAGCAAAGGCCACTATTTCCTCAAAAAATTCGCGAGGCGCAGTGGCAGCGGTCGGGTTGTTGGGGTAGTTAAATAACAGCACTTTGGCAGCGCGAGCGGCCGCTTCGGGGATTTTAGAGATATCAATCAGCCAGTCGTTGGCTGCGGTCAGCGGCAGGTCGTAGATGTGGCCGTCGGCGATCGCTGGGCCGCGAAAATGAGCCGGATAGGCGGGCGTCGGCACCAACACCGTGTCGCCAGGGTTGATGTAGGTCATGGCTAGGTGAGCCAGGCCCTCTTTGGACCCCAACAGCGGTAGCGCTTCACCATTGGCGTCGAGGCTGACGCCATAACGGCGATGATACCAGCGGGTAATCGCTGATCGAAAGCTGCCTGTGCCTTCAAACGGCGGATAGCCATGATTAGCGCTATCTTGAATAGCCGCGTGGGCCGCATCGACCACTGGCTGGGGAGTAGGCCCATCGGGATTGCCCATGCCTAAATCAATCAGGTCAAGGCCCCGTTCTCTGGCGCTGGCCTTGAGTTCGTCTAGCCGAGCAAATACATAGGGAGGCAGGCGACGAACCCGCTCCGCTGGTTGCAGCCAATCCAGATTCATGCCTGCCACTCCTCTTCTAAATCAATGCCGCATTGAAGCGCTAGGTGTAAAAAGTTTATCAGCTAGGCTGATGTCATCCACCTATCGGCATGAATAGTTTTAGCTTTGGGAGGTGACTGCGATCGCCGAGGGGGCTGCCGAGGTTGATGATTTCGCCTTCATTTCGGTCGCCGTCGGACTGACCAGCGCCCCCATCAACGCCTCCGGAGTAACGCTAAAGGGCAAGTGGTGAATGTCTGAGCTGGGCTGGCAGGCGATCGCCGCCGCCCGCTGCAGGTGACTCAGAGGCACGTCTCCCAGGCCCATATCGGCCAGGGTTTTGGGCAAACCAGTCACGTCATAAAACTGCATAAGCTGCTGCCGGGCCGTGTTGGCCAGGGGCGACTGCTGAGCCATCTCCTCTAACCGTAACTGCACCAAAATGCCGTAAGCCACTTTTTCACCATGCAAGACGCCGTGGCTGGCAGCTAAGTGAGTCAGGCCGTTATGAACAGCATGGGCCGCCACCGTGCGGCACTGCGCTCCACCAAGTCCGCCCATAACTCCCGCC